>JAICRQ010000023.1 GCA_025966435.1 Anaerolineales bacterium
CGCTCCCCTTGGTCCCCTCATCTCTTTGCCTGCGCCTGATCCGTAACACAGGCAAACGCTGACGAGATGAGGGGACGGAGGAGGGGAGATAAGCGAAGACCTACAGGCTCGCGTAACTCATACTGAATTAGATGTCATGATCGTGCGGGGGGACCACTCGATCCACATGTTCATGCGTTGTGCGCGGTGAGAAAAGCGCCACGAGGAAAGCGATCCCCAACAAACCCAATAAGCCAAACAACACAAGCGTCCACATGTTGGTAGGGGCATCCCCACCCGTCACGGGGATCACCCCAGGTGTTGTCACGACAACGACCGTCGGCGGCACGAGCGTAACAGCAGGAGGTTGAACGGTTTCCTGTAATCTAACAGCAGTCTGGGGAGCGGCCGACGCCCCATAAGCGCTGAGAAACACCGCGCTCAGGATCACGATTGAAAATAAAATAGTTTTGATCTTCATAGATACTCCTTTCGGCAAAAGACACACACGATGGAATTTCTCCATCTGTTTTCTATAACGAGCACGCTTAAGGAGTGTTACCGGCTCTTATCCCCCAAACATCCTGCTTAACAGGGGATTAATAGCATCCCAGTTTGGTGCAAGCACCTGCGCTCCCTGTGAGGTCTGAAAGGGAACGACCATGTCGCGCGTGATGGTCTGGCTATCGATCCCGAACAGAAAGGCTCTCAGCAACGCAAATAAAAGTCGTGGCCATTGCCATACCGGAACATTCGTATCGACGACCTGTGCTAGGGAGGAAACAAACTGCGGCAGCGAGCTCCAGTTGGATGGATTGCCTGCCTTCTTGAACATGGAGGATAAAAGAATCTGAGCCCGCACCATGCGGTTGAAATCATCGCTGCTGTTTCGTTCGCGAACAAAGAACAGCGCCTGTTCCCCATTCAGGTGGTGCGCGCCGGCAGGGAACCCGCCGGTTGGCGAGTCCAATTGAATGTCCACGCCGCCCAGCGCATCGACGACCGATGCCAAGCCAAACATATGGATCACGGCATAATAGCGAACCGGCACGCCAAAGTTCTCGCGGATGGTTTGCAGCGCGGCTTGTGACCCTGACCCTGCCTCATTGGACTCGGCGAAGAAGTACGCCGTGTTAATTCGCTGTTCCCCCACACCGGGGACGGTCACCCACAGATCCCGCGGGATCGACAGCATCCCCACATACGGCTTCAACGGAACGACGGTGGCAAGGATGATCGTGTCGGTGCGCCCCACGGAACCACGCTCGGGAGAATCATCTGTGCCGAGCAGCAGGATGTTCGTCCGCAACGGCGCAAAGAAATAGAGCAGGATCAACACCAGAGGCAATAGCAGCCAGGAACAGCATCCCGTCAGGCAGGAGCGGCGGCGAGCCGGCAGAGGGCGCACAGCCTGGATATGGTCCATCCGCCGCGTCGGTTGTGTTTTCTCAAGCATAGGCGTGCAATTGTAAGGGAGCAGGATAAATGCAGGCTTAGGCTAGTTTCATGAAAGGCTGTAACAAATTCCCAGTTGACTTTCTCTATGCGATTTGCTACGATATTTTCATCTTTCATATGAGGAGAGTGCTATGAACAAAAGCAGGGTACGGTTCCACATGTTTGTGTTCGTCTTGCTTGCGGCTCTGTTTCTCACCTCGGCTGTGGGCGCGGCCCCTAAGGTCGGTCCTGTCGTCAGCCTGAGTGTGGCGCAGAGCGAATTTGGTTCTGCACAGGATGTGCTGGTAACGGTGACAGTATCGAACCCGCACAAACAAACCGTGCGGGTCCTCAAATGGTTCACCGCGGCAGAGGGAGTGGAAGAGCCGCTCTTTGCCGTCATGCGAGACGGTGAACCGGTTCCGTACATTGGCGCGCATTACAAGCGTCCGGCAGTCACCGGCAAGGACTATATCTCGCTGAAAGCTGGGCAAAGCATCAGCCACACCGTCAGCCTCGCCGAATATTATGATCTCTCGCAATCCGGGCACTATGAGGTCTTTTATGCGGTAGCATCCTCCCAGTTATTCGATGAAAAAGGGAGCGCTTCCGCGACGCGCGATAACCTCATCTCAGAAAAGGTTAGCTTCAGCGCAGAGGGACGGGCACCTAAAGGAAAGCCCACCCAGCCGCCTCCGCCTGGATCAGGCGAAAACGCCTTTAATGCCTGCACCCAGGATCAACAGACTCTTATTGCTCAGGCTCGCACTCAGGCAACGACCTATGCGACGGAGTCCAAGAATTACTTAAATAGCCATAATTCTGGCACCCCGCGCTATCTTGAGTGGTTCGGCGCGTACACTTCCACTCGCTACAACATCGTGTCGGATCATTTCGTTGAGATCTCAAAGGCATTTGATACTGCAGGAATCACTTTTGACTGCAAGTGCAAGCAGCCCTACTATGCATATGTCTATCCCAACCAGCCTTACAACATCTATCTGTGTAAGGTCTTCTGGCAGGCGCCTCTCTCCGGCACCGATTCGAAGGCTGGCACTCTCATCCACGAGATGAGCCACTTCGACGTGGTCGCCGGCACCGATGACGTGGTCTATGGGCAGTCAGGAGCACGCAACCTGGCCGACACCGATCCCAATGCTGCCATTACCAACGCGGATAGCCACGAATACTTCGCAGAGAACACTCCGCCGCTGCCGTAAGTAAAATTTCAGATACCGAAGCTCACTCACCCCGAAGGCGTTCGGGGTGAGTTTTTGTTTCAGGGCAGAACATAAATCACGAGCATTCGTTTTATCGCGTGAGAACACCTGTCCCGCCAGTGCTGATTCTTAGCGCAATCTTAGAGTTGCCACGCGCCAAATCACAGCATGGTAGGATTGACATCGAAACCGCGTACCATTATCTTAAGCTCATACGCTTCCCTGCATTCCCCGATACTCACAGCGTAGAGCTGGCTCTCACCTCCAGCGAATCTATTCCCGTGCAGCCCGGAAGCCAATTCAACAGGCAGGTACACATGACAATGATTAACTTTAAAAGAACCGGGGGAAACATGGCTAGAGAAATGGTCATGAACTTTGACCTCGGCAGTATGCCAGGCAGTGTTGCCAGACGACTTGATGGTCTATTGACCGAGTCGAATTTCTTCGATGTTCCATTGGTTCAGGATCTGCATGCAAACCCGGATGAGTATCAATATGACATCACCGTGGTTGCAGGTAATTCGATTCATACCATTCACGTCAGCGATACATCCATGCCGGATTCGATCCGCCCACTGGTGGAAGAATTGACGGAGCTTGCAGAGACAGCCGTTTAGCCTCACAGCGAAGATTTCACGGCGTGCCAGCCAATCACTTAATATGGCAGAGTGCAGAATAGACCGCTGATGCAGCGCTGTTCTGCACTTTTGTTTTCACATAGAACAAAGCAGTAACAACTTTGGCTGTTACTGCTTGACGGTAGAATAGACGGATGCTGGACCCGCGCGTCCGTACTGCCCTGCCTTTTGCACTGCTCACCGCGATCCTGGCGATTTCCACGTCGTCTGTCTTTATCCGCTTTGCCCAGGAAGATGCGCCGTCACTGGTCATCGCTGCGCTGCGGCTCACGTGCGCTGCTCTTTTTCTCGCGCCCCTGGCGTGGACGCGTCACCGTGACGAGTTGCAAAACCTTACGCGGAGGGAACTCATTCCGGCGTGCATCGCGGGGATCTTCCTGGCAGTCCATTTCGCTGCCTGGACCTCCTCGCTGGAATTCACATCCGTTGCAAGTTCTGTCCTGTTCGTATCTACAGGTCCGATCTGGGTAGCGCTGTTCTCTCCGGTCCTGCTCAATGAGCGATTGAGGCGTGCATCCATCTTCGGACTCATCATCGCAACTCTGGGGGGTGCCATTATTGGCGTCTCGGATACCTGCACCTGGGCCAGCGGGCTTCAATGCCCCGAGCTCAATCAGATCCTTCAGGGAAGTGCCATGTGGGGAAACTTTCTTGCCCTGGTCGGCGCGTGGGCGGTTTCGGGCTATCTGATCATCGGGCGGAAACTCCGGACAACGCACAGCGTGTCGCTGATCCCGTATATTTTTCTGGTGTATGGCTTATGCGCCCTGGTGCTGATCATCATCATGCTGGCTGCCGGGCATTCCCCGTTTGGATACCCGGCTCGAACGTACGGATGGATCCTTCTGCTGGCAGTCTTCCCGCAGCTCATCGGTCACTCGACGTATAACTGGGTATTGCGGTATATTCCTGCTACACTGGTTGCCATCGTCACACTTGTCGAGCCGATCGGCTCGGCGGCGCTTGCCTATTTTGTCCTGCGCGAAATACCAACCAACGGCGTCCTGCTTGGAGGTCTATTGATCCTGGTCGGTGTTTATATTGTTTCAAGACAAAGTAGGGCAGGTTGATAACCCGCCAAATCCTCTCATAGAGAGTTCCAGGCTCTTCTCATCACCCTCACCAGGGTGTTCCGCGAGGGCACTTCGCAGCAAGTCTGACCTACAGAATTCTTATGCTAACCTTATCCCAAAAAGATCATGAACAGCTGCGCGGAGACCATGGACCTGCCGCGAAGATGGCGATGTCCATCGTTGCGCGTATGGCGGAGGTCGCGGACGCAACAGAGCTTCTCGATATCACTGGCGCGCACATTGACAGCACCGTTTACATTGGTGAGGCTGGCCTGGAGTTCGCGGAACGATTGGCAAGCCTGGGAGCGAAAGTCTCTGTCCCCACCACGCTAAACGTCAGCGGGCTCGATGAACATCACTGGCGCGAATGGGCGGTCCCGTCCGAGTGGGCGCGGCAGGCGCATCGCCAGATGGTTGCCTACCAGAGCATGGGCACCATCCCCACGTGGACGTGCGCACCGTATCAGACCGAGATGCGCCCGTCGTTCGGGCAGCAAGTCGCCTGGGGCGAGTCGAATGCCATCGTCTTTGCCAACTCCGTCCTCGGGGCGCGCACCGAACGCTACCCGGATCTCTTCGACATCTGCTGTGCCATCACAGGCCGCGCGCCTGCGATTGGTTTGCATCTCACCGAACACCGCGCCGGAGAACTATTGTTCCGTTTGATCGACATCCCTGAACACCTAACACAAAGCGATGACTTTTATCCCGTGCTGGGGCATCTCATCGGCAAGGCTTCGCTCGATAAAATTCCGGTCATCGAGGGCATAACGGTCCAGCCGGAGGAAGACCATTTGAAAGCCTTCGGCGCCGCTGCCGCATCTTCGGGAGGGGTTGCCATGTTTCACATGATTGGCATCACACCGGAGGCACCCACGCGCGAACAAGCATTTCAAGGAAAGTCTCCGGTCAAAACCATCCACGTCACAATGGATGATCTGCGAGAATCGCGTCGCGCGCTCGCACATACAGACAGCAGTAAATTAGACATGGTGGTCTTAGGGAGTCCGCATTTTTCACTGGCGGAATACAAACGCCTCGCGCCCATGCTGGAGGGAAAGCGTAAACATCCCGGCGTGAAGTTCCTGGTCACGTCCAGCCGCGCCATGACTCAGCTCGCAGATCGAGCAGGCTTCCTGAAGCCTCTGCAATCGTTTGGCGCTCAGATCACAGTGGACACTTGTATTTTGACCTCGCCCATGCTGCCTGAGGAGATCCAGAACCTGATGACCAACTCGGCAAAGTTCGCGTACTATGCACCCGGTCTGTTAGGTAAGAAGATCGCGTTTGGCAGCCTGGAAGACTGCGTCCATTCCGCGGTGGCTGGTGAGATTGTGCGAGATGAGGCACGATGGGCAAAGTAACGCTGCAGGGGAAAGTCATCATACCCGGTGCGGCACAGGGCAAGGCACTGGTAAGCAATGAACCTCTCTCATTCTGGGGTGGATACAACTGGAAAACAGGTGAGATCATCGACCGGCGTCATATGCTATCGGGCGCGGTGGCAAAGGATAAGATCCTGGCAGTGCCGTTCACACGCGGCTCCTCCACCACAACTGCCGTCCTTCTCGAAGCGATACGCGCCAAGACCGCGCCCGCCGCCATCCTTACTACCGATACCGACTTTTTCTTTGCCCTTGCCTCGGTGGTAGCAGACGAGTTGTATGCATCTCCCCTTCCCCTCGTCGCGCTCGCGCCAGAGGATTTTTCACGCTTGAAGACGGATGACGCCATTCAAATCACAACAGCAGGTATTGTGACGATCACGAGGTAATTCCATGATCCTTCCCGCACACGATTATTTGGATACACGCAGCATTCCCTATGAGCGAAAAAGATTCCCGCCCGAGACGGAAAAAGGCGCGGCGAATGTGGCGCGTGTACTGGGCTTTTCTGAGCGTCAGGCAGTCAAGACGCTGATCTTCCAGGTGGACACTGGCGAGCGCGTGCTCGTGATGCTTGGCGGCGACCAATCTGCCATCTCGGGTCACCTCAAGAAGGTAATTGGCTCCCGCAATATCAAGATGGCAGACCCCGATGTTGTGAAGAAAACGACCGGTTATGTGATCGGTTCTATTCCCGCGTTCGGCTGGCAGCCCGCCGGGTTTCGATCGTTCCTCGAAGCAAGCCTCCTCCGGGAACCGATCTTGGGTACAGGCGCAGGCGAATGGGGTGAAGAGATCATGATCACACCCGAGAATCTAGTGCGGGCGAGCGACGCCATTGTGGTGAACTTAACAGACAGGGAAAAGCCGGTCAGCGGGGAAACAGTATGATGTATTTAATAGGCGGGGCGCCCAGAGTGGGGAAAAGCATTCTCTGCCAACAAGTCGCTGCCAGCTTGAGGATAGGCTGGATATCGACCGACTTGCTGATAGATCTTTTACGGTTGAAGAAGGAAGAAGGCGTAAAAACGGAGTGGAACGCAGCTCCTGCATCCATTATCGCTAGTGCGGAATGGTTCTTCCCTTATTTGGATCGCTTCCTCTGGGGCGTCAGCTCGATGGCAGAGAGTTACGTGATCGAGGGTGTTGACATTCTTCCAGAACAGGTTCAGCAACTTTCGCCCCGCTACCAAATTCAATCTGTATTTCTGGGAAGATCGCACATGACTGTAGAGATATTCAACCAATTCCCCGGGCGCTCACCGGGGTATGCGACTCTGCCGGAATTGCTGAGACGGCAGATCGCTCAGGATGTACCCATCTGGAGCGATTTCATTCGACAGGAAGCCCGACGTTTCGACTATGCATACGTCGATATGAGTAGGGACTTTTCTCAGGGCCTGGCGGAGGCGGAAGCTATCCTTACGAAAGGACTACAAGTATCTTAGCGTTTCGCCATTGAGGAATCAAATGAATAAGAGATACCTGGCACTCCTGCGCGCCTGAAGGGAAAGCGCACACCGTTTGATTCCGACCAAGCCCTCGGCGTACTGGGAATCACGCGCTCTGGCGGGTCGTTCGCCAATTTTTGGGGTGTATATAAGTTGTCGTATGCTCCCCATCCCCACATAAGTGCTAAGGAAGATGCAGCTGAGATACAATGAGTGTGTATATATGGAAATCGTTCAATTCGAAGACATTCGGACCGAGTTTATGACTCGCGCGCAGCAGGCAGTGTACTGTAACGTTTCCACTGTAGATCCGAAGGGACGCCCGCGTTCGCGCGTCATGCATGTAGTCTGGGATGGCTCGACGGGGTGGGTGATCACATCACCTGGCTCGCATAAGAGACACCACCTGGCAATGAATCCCTACGTGTCTCTGGCGTATATAAGTAATCCGATGAAACCGGTCTATGCGGATTGCACTGCAGAATGGGTCGATGCAGTGGAAGAAAAGCATCGGGTCTGGGAATTGCATAAGGTGATTCCTCCACCCCTTGGGTTCGATCCCACCCCACATTATGGGACGATCGAGCATAAACATTTCGGCTTGCTAAAGTTTACCCCGTGGCGGATCGAGCTGGCGGAGTTGGGTTCAGAAAGTCTGGTCTGGCGACCCACTTTGAAATAAATTGAAGTCATTTGCGTACATTGCAAATTTGGTGGGAATTTCGATTGACCTTTTTATTTGTCATCCTTATACTGATAGAGTAATCATCCACCATATCGAACAAGTGAGGAAATTCAGAAAGGCATCAGTTATGAAACGCAAACAATTAATAATCCTTGCAGTGATTCTGATCATTGTGGCAGGGCTTGGAAACAACGTCGCCTATGCCGCGAGCCTGTGCGTCCATCCCGCCGGCGCGGGACGATGTTTTACATCCATTCAGGCCGCAGTGGATGCGGCGAACAGTGGAGACCAGATCCTGATTCGCGCCGGGAAGTATGTTGAACAGGTGGTCATCAGTGGGAAGGATCTGACCCTTGTCGGACGCCCGGGCGCGGTGATCCAGGCACCGGCTGAGATGCAGGATACGCTGTCACCGGTCTTCGGCTTCCCCGGTCGCCCTCTTCTTCTTGTGACCGACGCGGAAGTCACCGTTCGTGACCTGACGATTGACGGCGCGAACTCTGCGGAGAGCAACCCCTTTTTGCAGGGGATCGTCTTCCTCAACGCGGGCGGCGTCATCCGCGGCAACATCGTGAAGGATATCGGCTTTGGCGAGCCGCGCCTGCCTCTCGATGAAAACGGTTTCCCGGTGTATCAAGGAGATGGGATCGTCGTCATTAATTTTCTGGGTACACCTCGGTCCGTGACAGTTACCGAAAACCGGGTGCTGAACTTCAACAACAACGGCATCCTTTTGGACGCTGAGGCGGATTTCAATGACCCCACGATCGCGAACCTGACCGTGCAGGTGACGAACAACACAATCGTCGGCTCGGGTCAGAATGGCGTGATCGACCAATGGGGCGTGTTCATCGGCGGCTTTGGGTTTGCCGACCCGTCCTCTAGTATTACAGGTACCATCAGTGGTAACCGGATTCAAAACCTTGTGACGGTGGGCGATCATCCGCTGCCGAGCGTGGGCGTTGTGATGTTCAACCCCTACAATTTGGAGGTGGCACATAACACGGTTGAGAACGTCAATGTCGGTTTTGTCGCCAACCAGGTAGTCGGTGCGCAGATCGCACATAATCAAATTGTGGGACCCGGTCCGGAGGTGTTCGGCTCGTCTGGCGTGCTGATTTCCGGCATGGACTCCCAGGTCGTTAAAAACCGGTTCCGTAAACTCGATACGGGCATCGTGCTGTTCGTGGAAGATCCGCAATTGGGCAGCGCGGTCAATACGGTAATGGACGACAACCACTTCGATGGTGTGACCATCGATGTGATGAGCAGCCCGGGAGCTCCGGTGGCAGTGACACTGGCAGCGGCGGAGGCAAAGATGACATCTCTGTGGAGCAAACTGCCGCACCGTTAGCCAAAGAATTCAATCCAGGCGAATCGAAAACCGCGTGGGCGACAATTCCCGCGCGGTTTTCTTATATAATCCTGACTATGAATCGACCTCTAAGAAGGTGGACGCACCTCTAACGACAGCCAGTGCCGCGCGAGGCATATAGAATGGCAGGTAAACTCGGATACGATAATGCTGAGTTTGCCGCTATCTTTCAAGCTTTGCATACCGATTTATTACATAAGTCTTAACGAAGCCGCCTCCCGAGTAAACTTTTATCTTCTTCTCACATCGGGAAGATAGAATCAAGCCGCACAAGTATTAACCGCAGGAGGTCCCAATGGCAACTTTTACCAAGCCATCAGATGCAGAGCTTCGAAAGCGTTTGTCCCCGTTACAGTACGAAGTCACGCAGCACGAAGGCACGGAGCGCCCATATTCAAACGAATACTGGAATAACAAACAGGCAGGAATCTATGTGGATGTGGTTTCCGGCGAGCCGCTGTTCAGCTCGCTCGACAAGTACGACTCCGGCACGGGCTGGCCTAGCTTTACGAAGCCCCTGGCGCCTGAGAACATCAACACCCACACAGACTTCAAGCTCTTTATGCCGCGCACCGAGGTCCGCTCAAAGCATGCGGACTCACACCTCGGGCACGTCTTCGACGATGGTCCCGCACCGACGGGTTTGCGCTATTGTATGAACTCTGCCGCAATGCGATTTATCCCTATCGAGCAGCTGGAGGAGGAAGGCTATGGTCAGTACCTTTCTCTGTTCAAGGAAGAGAAGTAAACCCGTCGCAGCCGACAGTTGACTCCGCTCTCAAACAAGACCCGCCTGCAAGGCGGGTCTTGTTCTATCTCAAATACAACTCATTGAATTCGCGCAATCGCTCGGCAAGAGCCTCATCCAGATTGTCTTCCTGCATCCGCCATTCCCAGTTGCCGCCCAGGCGTGAAGGGAAGTTCATGCGCCCCTCTGTCCCCAGGCTAAGTATATCCTGCATCGGGGCAACAGCGTATACAGCCACGGAGGACCACACGGCGCGGATCAGATCCCAGGCAAAGTCGCTGCCATCGCTATTCAGATAGCGCAGGGCAAACGTACGTTCCTCGGGCGGCGCCGACTCGAACCATCCAATAGCTGTGTCGTTGTCATGTGTTCCGGTATAGGCAACACAATTCGTGGAGTAATTATGCGGCAGAAAGGAATTATCCGCGCCGCTAAAACCAAACTGAAGGATTTTCATGCCGGGCAGGTTAAATCCATCGCGCAGTTCGACGACATCTGGTGTGATCACGCCCAGATCCTCGGCAATGATCGGGAGAGTGCCATTCTCCGCCCCAGCGAGCTCACGGGAAACGGTGTTAAAGAAATCCTTGCCGGGTCCCGTCATCCATTGCCCGGTTTCCGCGGTGGGCGCGCCGTAGGGAATCTCATAGTACCCGGCAAAGCCGCGGAAGTGGTCGAGGCGTACGACATCCACAAAATTCAGCACGGAGCGAAACCGCTCCAGCCACCAGACATAGCCGGAGGCTTTGTGGACATCCCAGCGGTAAAGCGGGTTCCCCCACAACTGGCCTGTCTCTGAGAAGTAATCCGGCGGCACCCCGGCGACGACGGTTGGCAGGCTTTTTTCATCCAGAAAGAAAAGTTCAGGGTTTGCCCAGGCATCGGCGCTGTCGTAGGCGATAAAAATAGGAATATCACCGATGATCTTGATATCCCGTTCATTGGCATAGCGGCGCAACCTGTGCCATTGCCGAAAGAAAAGAAACTGATAAAAGGAATAACGCAGGATATCCTCCCGATGGTCGGTGCGCGCCTTCTCCATCGCTGCCGGTTCTCGTTTGCGAAGCGACTCGTCCCAATCACTCCACGGACCGCCGCCGTTCGCTTCCTTCAGCGACATGAAGAGAGCATAGTCGTCCAACCAGGAGGCATTGCCAGCTCGAAACTTTTCAAAATCCTGACTCATCTGGTCAGACACAGACGGTAAACGAGAAAACGCCTTCTGCAAAATTTTGAGCTTCCAAGGGATCAACTGACCATACTCTACAAGGGATGATTTGAACGCAGGCAGATCGGTCAAGTCATCTTGCGTTAATAATCCATCCTCGAGCAACGCATCCAGGCTGATCAGATAGGGATTGCCCGCAAAGGCAGAAAAGCACTGATACGGCGAGTCGCCATAGCCCGTCGGACCCAGGGGGAGTACCTGCCAGAGTTTACAGCCCGTGGAAACAAGCCAATCCACAAACCGGTAAGCTTGCGGACCCAGATCACCAATTCCGTACGGACCCGGCAGGCTGCTGGGATGGAGGAGAATTCCGCCTGACCGGTTAAACAATTTCATTGGGCAGTCTCTGGGTCTGGATGTATTGTCCGGCGCGAATCGTCGAATCCTCATAATCGGATTCAACTACATCCGTGCCAACCTGCGCTTCCGGTTCAACAACATAATTCGCCGGCACCGTACAGTTCTTGCCCACCAGCGCCAACCGGATATTTGCATCCGCCACACCCCAGCCGATGCGCGCGTTCTCGCCAATGATCGATCGCTTGTCGATGACGGCGCGCTCGATGACCGCGCCGCTCTCAATCACGGTATCGGTGAGGATGATGGACTCACGCACGACGGCGCCTGGGCGAATCACGACTCCTGGAGAAATGACACTGCTTTCGACGCGCGTATCTGCCCCGATATAGGCTCCGTTACAAATCATGCTGGCGTAGATCTGGGCACTGGCGGGGAAACGCGCAGGTGGATACTCTTCCGTCCGGGTGTGGATGATCCAGTCTCGGTTATAGAGTTTGAGCTTTGGGGTGGGCGACAGCATATCCATGTGAGACTGCCAGTAGGACTGGTATGTTCCCACGTCCATCCAATAGCCTGTGTACGGAAAAGCAAATACGCGCGCTTCCGATTGAACAAGATTAGGAATGATGTTCCTTCCAAAGTCATGATCGGAATCTGGGTTCATCCGGTCTTCCCAGAGCGCCTTATCCAACACCTCGCGGTTGAACAGGTAGACTCCCATGTTCGCGAGGTTGGAAGGAGGGTCAGGTGGCTTCTCGAGGAACGACGTCACGCGATACTTCGAATCGGTGCCGAGAATACCGAACCGTGAGGCTTCCTCGATTGGAACGTGGATCGTGCCAACCGTCAGGTCGGCGCGTTGGTCCAGGTGGAAGGAGATCATCGGCTCGAAGTCCATCGTGTAAATGTGATCGCCCGAAAGGATCAGGATGAGGTCGGGAAAATCGCGCTTGATGAAGCTGAAATTCTGCTGCACGGCATCTGCGGTTCCCACGAACCAGTCTGACTCGTAGCGCGCTTTGTAGGGCGTCAGGATCTTCACACCTCCCGTGAAGTCACGATTGAGGTCCCATGGCGCGCCGGACCCAACATGTGCGATCAGAGACTGAGGACGGTACTGTGCCAGCACCATCACATCAAAGATGCCGGAGTTTACACAATTCGACAGCGGAAAATCAATGATCCGATATTTACCGGCAAACGGAACTGCCGGTTTTGCCCGCTTCGCCGTCAGGACACCCAGGCGAGAGCCCTCGCCACCCGCAAGAATTACTGCTCGTATTTTCATGGTTCGCCTCAGCTTTCGTGAAGTCTGATTCCATCATTTGTACGAAGCGTCGCTGTTTCACTTATCAATTTTTTATACAGATCAAGGTACTGCCGGGCAGACCTAGTCCAGGAGAAATCCTGCGCCATTCCTGCTTTTTGCAACCTCAACCAGCGCTCACGATCCGGATACAGCTGCAATGCTCGGCGAAGCGTGTCGTTGAAGGATTTCACCGTCTTGTCCACAAACACAAACCCGGTTTCGCTATCCGTGACAGTGTCGTGCAGCCCGCCGACGGCGCGTACCAGCGGAACACTGCCATAGCGCATGGCGATCATCTGAGAGATGCCGCATGGCTCATAACGCGAGGGCATGAGGAAGAGATCGGAGCCAGCGTAAATCTGGCGCGCCAGTTTGGCGTCGTAACGCGTTTCCACACGAACCCGATTAGGCAATTGCTCCTGCAGCTTCTTGGCGAGGGCTTCGAGTTTGGGGTCGCCTGCCGCCAGGAGAACCAGCTGCCAATTCTGCTTCGCCATGATCTTCAAGCCTTTGAGGGCAATGTCGATGCCTTTCGCCTGATCCATCCGGGAAACCATGCCAAGCAAAGGGACCTCTGACTCGACCGGAAGCCCAAGCCGCTCTTGCAGCGCGGCTTTATTACGCGGGCGCAGGTCCAGAGTTTCTGCACTAAAATTCGCCGCAAGGGTCGGATCAGTCTGCGGGTTGAAGGAAACGGTATCCAGCCCATTTAAGATACCGCGCAGGCTGCCGGTGCGCGTGCGGAAAAAATCCTGGAGTCCGGAGCCGAACTCTTCATGTAAGATCTCCATTGCATACGTCGGCGAGACCGCCACGATGGCATCCGACGCCCACAACCCGAGCGGCATCGGCATGACCCTTGCCCACTCCGGGAGGTCGGTATTGGCAAGCGGCAAACCATACTTCTCCAAAATATCGCTTACGTTCGGTCCTAAAAAGGGCAGGTTATGAATCGTGACAAGCGAAGAAACCTGGCGTGCCTTCTCACCCCAGCGCCGGACCAGGTTGCCATACGCAGCCAGCGCGGTATGCCAGTCATTGACGTGAATAATGTTCGGCGCCCAGTTGATCTGGCGCGGCAGTTCCAATGCCGCAAGCGAAAAGAAGGTATATTTCTCAGCATCGAGGGCTGTATTGGATGAGTAAACAGAGCCGCTGGCGCGTATAGGATCGCCGTTGATAAAATAAACCGGCATTCCTTCCAGGCTCCCTTCGGATAACTGCACCTGCAACTCTTCTTTGCCGCGCGGGATGGAATAGATGCCTACCGGACGAAAGGCATTCGACCGTATCGCCATGTGATGTGGCAATACCAGCCTCACATCAAGTTTGATTTCATCGTTGGAAAGCGCACGCAACGCACGTGGCAGTGTCCCCGCTACATCTCCCAGCCCACCCACTTTTACAAACGGTTCGGCTTCTGCCGCCAGGAAAAGTATATTGATGGTTTGAGACATGTATCAATTGTACAACGAAAATCAAGAGGCTCTTAAGTTAATTTGCACATCGCTTAAATGGAATATGACACAATACATCTGGTGAGTTAAAACGCATTTGCCTAAACGATATCTGACTTCATGTAAGGTTCTCGCGCGAGAACATGAACACCTGCGTGATCGAATTTTAGGACGGCTACTGGGTGACGACCAGCCGGAACGATTTGATGAAATACGTGACCCTGCAAAACAGGCTGGCGAAGTGGAGGTCGAAGGCAGAAAGCCAGGGCACAGATCAGCATTTATAAATTGTCTTAAAATTTTTAAAATCAAACTCTTCCGATTGCTATACAATGGAATTATCCCATTAGCCGAGGAGGAACCATGAAAGCTTTCATTCTGTCCCGACCTATGAAGGTGTTTCTATTCGTTTTGCTGATTCTGGCTGCCACAGCCACCGTCGCGAACGCGTGGGGGAATTATCAGCATGAGGAATTTATGAAGGGCTTGAAAGGTAAAGCGCCGATTCGCAAGGGAGCCATCAATCCGGAGGTTGTCAAATTGTCACCCCTCCAGCCTGCCAGTGTGGCTCCTGCCGGACCGAGCGGATTCACACCACAAACCCGCCTCGGCTTCCACGTGGATAACGAATGGGAGCCCGCCATCGCCACAGACCACTTTGGGCATGTGTATATGCTATATGCACAGTACACTGGCGTCCCGGGCTGTGAAGCCTGTTCTAACCCTACACAGGTCCTTCAGATCAGCAATGACCGTGGAGCTACATGGGGCTCTCCCTTTGTGATTTACCCGGATGGGGCCAATACCGGAGGTCAATGGGATTCGCAAATCGCAGTAGACCCGGTCGATGGGCAAACGGTCTACGCCTCGTTTATGCAGAACAACAAGAGCGACATCATCGTCGCCAAATCTACGGATTTCGGCGCTACATGGAGTTACGTGATCGCAGATGCAACCAACGCCGGGACCGACAAACCCATTTTGACTGCGCGCGGGCAGGACGTATTCGTTGCCTACAACCATGCGCAGACGATCTGGGGCGCGTACTCCCATGATGGTGGAGCCACGTTTACCGAAGTGAAGATTAATCAGAATGGCAAGCTTGGCTGGTCTCTGGCGGGCGGTGGGACGGTCACACCCAATGGCAATGCCTACTTTGCCTGGGCAGGCTACGAAAGCAATGGCGGCGCGAAGGGTAAAGTGAACCTGTTCGTCAGCCGTTCTACCGATGGCGGCGCCACCTGGATGACAAAGACCATTGACGTTTCTTCTTCTCCGCCCGATTGTGCTGCCTTTTTGTGCGGATGGGCTTACCTGGGAGCGCAATTGGTAATGACATCTGACGCCAACGGTAATATCTACTTACTATGGAACTCTGGTTCCACCGCGCGAGGTCCGGAACGCATTTACTTTGCTAAATCGACGGATGGTGGGAATACGTATTCGACTAAAGTCGATGTCTCCACGGCGCCCGCTGGTACGCACCATGCTTTCCCGGCAATTGCCGCGGCGGGCAACGGTGACGTCCGCATCTCATGGATGGATGCCCGTGCTGCAAACGGCGGCATGGATAAGTGGAATGTCTATTATCGCAGTTCCACAAATGGCGGCTCGACGTGGACTAATGAAGTCGATCTTTCAACCTTTGTCTCGGGTTTTAGTTATATCTTCGATGATGGCTTCCGCTTCCCGTTTAATGATTACTATGAACTTGCCATTGACGAACAGGGCACGACGCACATCATCTTTGGGGAGGCGTTGAATTACGATTCACCCGGTTCAATTTGGTATGCGAAGGGAAAATAACTTAAGAAAGACCCTAAGGGTTTTAAGAACCCTTAGGGTCTGCCTGGGTGCCTGATGGGTTTCGAACCCACAACATCGTCATCCACAGTGACGCGCTCTGCCATTGAGCTACAGGCACCATATTTCTAGCGGACGAGATTTTACCACAAGCCCAGCACGCCGCAAAGCGGCAGTGGGGATAAATTATCTCATTTGCAGCACTGCCTCGAGCTCTCCTTCAATCATCCGGCCCGTTTCCAGAAAACCCAGACTCGCGTAGAGCCTTCTGGCAGATTCATTCTCTGGCTCATAACTGATTCCGACAGCCCGGATGCGGTCGTCGGCACGAAAGATCTCGAGTAGCTTTTCCATGCTGAACCGGCCATAGCCTCGACCCTGGTATTTTTCGTCCACCATCAGGCGAATAATAAAGGCCTGCTGCGTCGGATGTTCAAAATTGAAGCCATACATCAGAAAACCCACAGGCGTATTGGCCTCATAAATACCATGTGGAAGAAAGTCCCAATGCCCTTCATCGTCGTCGCCGAATTGCGACTCCGCGACGGAATATAAATTGGATGCAACGAAATGTGTTTGATCTTCGCGCACCTTTAGGCGAATCAGTTCCTCCCAGTTGTCTTTTGTAACCGGCCGGATCTCAGGCATTGAGGATGCCCCTGACTGTATCGATCAACGCCGCACGCTGTACGGAAACCTGCTCGCCGTTGATTAGATTTTTGACCGCCACACTGCCTTGTTCCATCTCTTCGGGCCCTAGCACGAGCGTCACCTTGGCGCCGATGCGGTCTGCATACTTGAACTGTTTAGGCAATTTGACTGCCTCGGGATAGCAGACCACGTTAAGCCCTGCCCGGCGCAGTTCGCTGGCAAGCTTAAAAGACTCGAGCAGACAGTCCTGATTGAACACAGTGACCAGCACG
>JAICRQ010000555.1 GCA_025966435.1 Anaerolineales bacterium
CGCCGATGGTGATAGACCGGCGCGCAAACCCTGTTTTATTCGACCGAGCCACCTTCTCAGATCTGTTGGTCCTCGAAGGTGATGTCGGCGGGCGGGCGGTCTTCCACAAACATCGCGTCGAATACTTACCCTGGCATGATGACCGTCTGTTGCTGGACGTGGATACGCCAGAAATGTACCAGCGCCTGATTGCTGACGACACCTTATGATCCCACGCGCTTTGATTCCCTCACTCATGGAGCGTGCGGGATGATCTCGGCGATCATCCTGGCTGCCGGTGAGTCAAGACGGATGGGACAGCCAAAAATGTTGTTACCCTGGGGAGATCAGACGGTGATTGAGCATGTGGTCAACACGTTTTTAAGAGCGGGCATTGAAGATCTCGTGGTGGTGACCGGAGGAGGCCATGAGCAGGTGGAAAAAGCCGTGAAGCGATATCCGGTTCGGAACATCCACAACTGGAATTACGCAGCGGGCGAAATGCTTTCATCCATCCAATGTGGGCTAAGGGAGATGCCCGAAAGCACACAGGCGGCGTTGATCGGTCTCGGAGACCAGCCTCAAATCGAGCAGCAGAGCGTTCGAGCAATCTGTGATACGTACAAAGAAACCGACTCTGCTTTGATTGTGCCCAGTTTCCAGATGAAACGCGGTCATCCCTGGCTGGTAGCACGCCCGTTATGGAATGAAATCCTTGCCTTACAACCACCCAGCACGCCGCGAGAATTTTTGAAGGACCATTCGGATCAGGTTCGGTATGTGAACCTGGATACACCAACTATCCTGGCAGACCTGGACACGCCGGAAGATTACGACAAAGCTCACCCGTAGGCTCTGTTTTCCCTTTGTATCGCAAAATGATTAAAAGGTTACACCTCCCCCCAAAGCGCGGGTGGCGTGTGTACAATGGTACTAGCTATCCTTGCATATTTGTTATGTCATTCTCACAGAATCGCTGGAATGCCTCATCACAAATCTGTAAAATACATTGAAGCTGCATGGTCACGATGACAAACAAGATGAAATTTTTCTTTCGTTCAATTCTCGCGCTGAGCCTTTTTCTGTTTCAGGTTGGGGGAGTCCTTGCTGCACCTGCTTTACAAAGCCAGTCTGCCGTGAGTGGATTGATTCAGAGCATCACGCTTGAGACAAATACGGCGACTGGAGTGACTCTGGTGAGCATAGATCTAATCGACGCAGATCAACTGTTACAAACCGTTCGAGTCAGCCTGGAGACGGCGATTGCACAGGGATTTGTTGTACTTAATGGAGATGGAAAACCGGCTATTAACAATGCTGCACTCGGGCAACCGGTCGAAATTGATTCTTCGAATATTATCCCTACCCGTCAAGAAATTGAGCACCCGGTCGGGAGCGCGCTGGCGACTTTCTTTGCGGGCATCGCCGGCATGGACTATGAGACTGTCATGACTGCTCATGAGCAAGGCGCTGGCTTTGGAGTGATCGCGCAGGCATTATGGCTGACGACAAAGCTAGAGGGCGATGCCGAAATTTTCGAAGCGCTGGTCGAAGCCAAGCAAACGAGCGACTTTAGCACCTTTATTCTCGAAGATGGCTCTTCGCCAGAAAATTGGGGACAGCTACGGAAAGCGATCCTGGATACGGACCCGAATAACAGCGTTGGTGTTATTATGTCCAACCAAGACAACAATGGAAACGGTTCCAATAATGGCAATGGAAATGGGCAGGACAACAATGGAAACGGTTCTGATAATGGGAATGATAATGGCAATAACGGAAATGGTTCCGATCATGGGAATGGAAACGGTAGTGGAAATGAAAATGGTCACGGCAATGACCACGGAAACGGCAACGGAAAGTAGCGCGGACGATAAAATAAATCAGGCAGGTCAAAGTGACCTGCCTGATTTATTTCAGCCGATAGAAGTATGGGTTGGTTTGGCGTAGCTGAAACCCCATCGCTCGATACAACTGGTTTGCCGCCTCACGCTGCGGGTTAGACGTGAGCGAGACCCCATCCGCTCCAGCCGCTCGCGCCAGCTCGATCGCGTGGCGGACGAGAGCTTCACCGATCCCCCTTCTACGTGCTTTTTCGTCCACGACTACATCTTCGATAATGGAACGCAGCCCTGTTGGCACACGGTAAACCGTAATACACAAAATGCCCTCGATGGGACCACTTCCATCCGACTCACGCGCCACGAGAAGCGTAGACGATTCTGACTCAATTATTTCCTTGAGTTCCTCCCATGCGGGAGGGACTTTATGTGCGCCTAATTGCGGAACTAGCCGTCGTAAGGCTTCGTGAAGTTCTTCTGTGACTTCAGAAACAATCTCAATGTACATGGAGGCTAGGCAGGATTCGCTCCCCCAATTTTCGGAAAGAAACTGAGCAACACGTAATACAGCACATACACAAGCGAAATCCAGACGATCCATTGCGGGACGCTGGGATATTGCAGCAGGCCCCAGACCCCAATGCCAAAATAGAGATACGTCAGAATCAAGGTCAGGCGGCGCAAACGTGTGTTGCGGCTCGGATACACATATTTCACCGGTACAAACACCATGATATTGCAAAGAACCAGCAGTGCGAAATTAAACCAGGGATTAAGTCCCAGAAGCATCATGTAGATGACAAGGAAATTCCA
>JAICRQ010000387.1 GCA_025966435.1 Anaerolineales bacterium
CAGAAAACACAGCAACGCGCCGCCCACAGCCCCTTGAAGAAGCCGTGCAGTCAGGGGATGGTAGCCAGTGATCGCATAGGTTCCCGCCAGATAGAGCGGATAAAGGAAAGACCAGTGAGCGGTAGGTGTATTGGGCGGTGTAAATGGATACCAGTTCTTTGCAAAACTATATCCACGACCGTCCAACAGGCTGCGCGCAAGGGCATCGTAGGATACCTGGTCCTGAATACCAGGCAACTCAGTGACTTGATCGCCCATCAAGAGAGCAACCGGTATGCGGATCAAAACAGCCGCAACCAGGATCAGGATCAGCAGCTGCTTGGTTCTATCCCCGCTGGGCATGATAGACCTCGAGGACGACATCATAAACGCGTTGGGCTAGCTTATCCATTGTGTGATTTGCTTCAAAACGCCGCCTTGCTTCTTTGCCCATCCTAATGGCCTCGTCTGGATTTCGCCACAAATGCAGGATGGCCTGCTGCATTCCCTCAACGTCACCTGGTTCCACAAGAAGTCCCGTCTGCCCATGTTCAAGATAAGTCTCTGTACTGGGGGCGCGTGTGGCCACGGCGGCCTTGCCATAGCTCATTGCAGCGAGCAGGCTGCTGTCGCCGCCGGCGAAAGTAATCGTTTGCAGAGGGATCACGTAAAAACTGGATTCATACATGTAATCCTGTGCCACCCGATAATCCAGCCACCCCATAGGTTCCATATTTTGGGGCAAGTTAATCCCGGCCAAATTAAAAGGACGGCTGCTGACTTTTACACACACCTCGGTTCCCTCGACCGCGCGCGCTAAGGTCTCGTAATCCCTATAAGAACGGCCAGAAGTGAAAATGAATTTCCCAGCGCGGGCCAAGTCTTGCGCATTCGGGGTTTCTTTCGGAACGTACCAACGCATCGGATCATACCAGCCGTGAGGACAGTAGGAGATCGCGCCGGGAGGTAGAGACAAAAGTTGTTGGTACTTCTCAACTTCCGATGGGGTAAACACGACCACCCGTGAGACCGAGCGCATCCCAAACCGCGCCAGGCCAAGAAAGTGGTTGAGGACGCCCTGAAGGTTGAAGGATAAGATGATCAGCGGCGGGGTTTTCTGGCCAAAAATACTTCGCAGTAAGGCATAAGTAAATCCATTTTGGCCTCCCCAAGCCACGACTACATCATAAGGAGTTTTCCGAGTTTTGATGAAAGCCCGTAGACCCGCCCGCATAAAAGCCGGGTAATAGGAAATCAGCTTTCCCCATTTCTTGAAACGATCGACCGCCCCACTGGCAACCAGAAAATCGACCTTATCGTTGCTTGAGGGTAGATAATTCCACAGCCACTGGTCACCTGGCTTCACCTCATTATCGATTAAGCACAATATCTTCATCGTTGTTTTCTCATCTGCTTGCGCTCTGCCGAAAAAGAGGGATCTCTTCTCCTTTTTCCCGAAGCTTACGATAGAGGTCCTCGGCAATTAGCATGTGTCCCTTTGCGTTCGGGTGCTTATCCCAGTAGGCAACTACGAGAGAATCCGGATCCTGGTTCTCGTATGCGTCGGAGAGGTCCACGACGATAAAACCGGATGCCTCGGCCACTTGAGACAGGTGGGCAATTTCCTCCTCCCGCAATGAGTCTTCGAGAGTCGGCATGAAGATCCAGACAGGCAGAATACCATGAGTTTGAGACACTTCTGCCATGCGGCGATACGTCCACGAGAGGATCTCTGTCCCTACCGGCTGGAGGAGTCGTTCCGCCTCGACTTTCGTCGCCCCCGGCTCGACCCCGGCCAGACGGGCTAAGTCCATCAGTTCCGGATAGGGAAGATCCGCCCCAACCGATATTCGATCGGCCAGGTACAAAACCACCGCCTCCTCTTCACGCTGATGAGCCATAAAGAAGACAGCGTTTGGTTGAAAAGGCACTGCCTTTTGTTCCAGGACCATTAGATTCTGGATGGCAGAATAACCAGGAACGGCGAAGTTCAGGATTTCATAATTATTGTATGGGCTACCCGCGTTCTCCCGGTTCAGGCGATCCTCCAACAGCGGCTCGAAGCCTTCGTCATCGGCAACGCCATATCCCATCACGAAAGATGGGCCGGTCAGCGCGATGCGGTATGTGTTCGGCGCGGGGGTTTTCTCATAATCACGATCCCGCATTCCCCAGCGATTGATACTTAACATTTCACCGTGGAAGGAAATGCTGGTGGATGGGACGAGTTCTACAATCAGGTTATCGCCGGTCTGTCTGGCAGCTTCTGTCTCATCGATTGTGGGCCAATCGGATGGCCGCTTCGAGTAAATCTCCCAAAGCTGGGAATTAAACCGGTTCACACCGATGAGATCCTCATAGTAACCGCGCTGAAGCAGGGCGGCCTCCAGCTCACTGAGCCTGTTCATCGTCAGATCACTGATTAATCCTTGCGCTTTGCCGCCAATTCGATTATGGATCACCGGATTACCAATCAGGAATAATAGTACGATCGCGCCTGCAGTCATGGCGGTAGATCCGGAGAAATTGGGCTGCTTTGCACTCGTTTCGGTCCTATTCTCCCTACGCGAGTTCACCCAAATGACCAGACCGAATACCACTGTAATCATCAAAAAGACCAGGAGCAATATGGCAATGTTTTCCAGGGTAGCATCCACCACCGATATCAGAGCAATCCAATCCCTGACAGAATCGCTGCTCCATAGTGCCCATAAGACAGCCATCACACTGAAGGTGCCCGCTGTACGGAGCGCCAGCGCAGCAATGTCCCCAACTGTCATGGAGTATTGTCCTAGGGTCCGTTTTCGGCCGCGTCTAGCCTCATAGAGCGTATTGACTATCACCAAACATGCCAGAATAAACCAGAATAACACATCTGGCACGCTGAGAAGGAAGGTACCCCGGAGCCAGAACCATTGATACGCATGAAAAAACCAGGTCAGGAAAAATACAAAGGCGGTCGCAACGATCAGGCTGCTGTTCGCTCCCCACTGCCGAATTCTGAAGAAGGTGGGGTAATAAAACACCTTTAGCATGAAATCTTTCCAATAGATATTGATCCGGCGCCATAAATCCGTGAAGCTGGAGGCCAGGAAAAATAGATGGTGTGTTTCCGGCAGGTTGAAACCAAACATGTGCAGGATACCAACGATCACGTGAAACTGTCCGGAAATCCTGAGGTAGAGGCCAAAATTCGAGATCAGATAACGCACTAGCTCAAGAGTATTCGATACATCTCCCGGCGCAATCGTGAGGTAATAATTGATGTACCGATACAGGATGAGGTGGATCACTCCCCGCAGAATCCAGCTGATTCCGGTCTGATAAATTTGGTGCTGGTCTTGGTTGTAGTACGTTCGACGAAAGGTACTGTAATCGACAACGGGAAAGAACGGAAAGATAATGTTTGGCAATAAAAAGAAATAAGAAAGTGTGCTGACCAAGCTCGGCTGGGCCTTACCGTGCTTGAGATCATACATATATATGATCAGCCGGAACATAAACATCGAGGCCAAAACCGGCCAGATGACGTCAAGCCAGGAGGATCGGATCCAACCTGCCCGTAATGCAACCAGGACCGTGCCGGACACGAACAGTAGCATTACTCGCGCGGTATACGAGACGGGAAGGTGACATATTCCTATGAGACCAAGTCCAATTCCAATCAACCAAATGCTATTTACGAAACCAAGGATTCCGGCAATTGTGGCGAGGGAGAGAAAAAGGAAAAAAGGCAGCCGATACTGGGAAGGAAGAACATAATGAATCAGGAAACCATAGAAGGTTAGCAGCATCAGATTGTGATAGAAGGCTTGGTTCTCCAAATGGAACAGTCGGACCACGTATACCAAGAGTCCAAGCTGAACAACGATACTCAGGAACTTGCTAATCTGAAGCTTATCCAGAGTGAGCAGGTTCAGCCATGTGTTTCCACGGGCTGTAGAGGAGGACGAGCTTATGCCGATCGTCAGTATGCTAAAGGCTATTGAGGCCAGCATAAGGTGC
>JAICRQ010000333.1 GCA_025966435.1 Anaerolineales bacterium
AGAGATGTTACAAACAAGGACAAAGCAGCCGTTCGCCACGGCTGGTTTCCACGTCGAATTTCATGAAGTGGAGGTGAAATTGAGCATGGTTTTCATTTTGGTGGCGACAAAGGCCGTGGGCTAACCAGACGTGTGTAGATTCTCGAACATGCGTATCATAAAACTACTGAAGTAAATTCAAAACAGCCGGAGGCGATTGCCTCCGGCTGTTTTCATTCATGAAGATATATTTTTATTATGGACCTTCGATGCGTCCCTCCACGACCGGGGCAACCGGCGAATTGGCAGCAACATAGTCAATTGCCACCTGCAAGAGATCGTCACCCGGCTGTAGCACATCGGTGCCCTCTGTGAACACAGTGTAGCCATCGCCGCCGGTGTACATGAAGTCGTTGGTGACAAAGCGGACGGTATCCGAGGGTCCAATCGGTGTCTCCGGACCTCCGGGTCCCTCAGGTGTCTTCCACATTCCCGTGATGACGGGTGTAGTTCCGTTACAGGTGAAGGTTACCCTTAGACCAGAGAGCTGCGGGAATCGACCTGTATGGACGGCAGGGTCACAGGCTGGGGAAAAGCCATTCAGGAAGGCCTGCTCTAATTGCGCGCCCGTCAGCGTCAGGATCACCGTCCGGTTGCCGAACGGCAGGACGGCGAACATCTCACCCCAGGTAATTTCGCCAGGCTGCTCTCCAGCACTGGGTGGAGACATCAGAAGATCCGCGCGCAGTCCACCGGAGTTGGTGAAGGCTGCTTCCACGCCCGGATACTTCACCCGCATGGCATCCGTGACCAGATTCCCCATCGCCGATTCGTTCAGGCGCTCGGGGTCTCGGAGGATATCAACCGACTGGGTGCCAATCACCTGGTTGCGTAGCTCTTCTGTCTGTGCGTTGGCATCATCTATTATTGCCTGCACGTCTTCACGCGGCGCGACGCCAAGGTTCTTGGCAATGCGTGTGGAGGCTCCCGCCCATTCCACATCCTGGTCGTGTATCACCATCTGGATCACAGAGTAACTTGCGCCAGCATTGATTCCTTCCGCAACGAGGATGCGACCTACCATCAGGTTCGACACCCGGTGCGTGTGCCCTGCAACGATCACATCCACTTCAGTGTCCTGGAGCTGCTCGGCAATGGTCACGATCGGGCCCGTCCAAGGTTCTGCCGGATTCGACCCGAACGCGTTTTGGCCTTCCGATGTCCCCTGGTGGATCAGGACCACCTGGATCTGAACACCTTGCCTGCGCAGCTTCGCAGACTCTTTGATGATCGTCTCCGCTTCATCCAAGAACGCCAATCCCTCTGTAGCACCAGCACTGACAAGTTCCGGCGTATCCTGCAGCTCAATGCCGATCACACCGATGCGGCGGTTGGCGAACCGGAAGATATGCGTGCCTTTTACCCAGGGTGGGTTTCTCATCGTGTTCGCATCCACAATATTCGCGCCCAGGAAGGGGAAGTTCGCGCGTTCCTGGTGCTGGAGCAGGCGCTCCACGCCATAATCGAATTCATGGTTGCCATAGGATGTGGCATCGAGTCCCCAGGCATTTTCGACATCGATGGCAGGCCGGTCTTCCAAGAGTCCTGAATTTGCTGGTGAAGCTCCAACATTATCCCCTGCGGCAAACAGGAGGGCGCCCGTTCGGAATTGCGCGGATTCCTCATCGAACATCGTTGCCAGGAATGCCGCGCCACCGACAGAAATATTCTGGTCATCCATAGAAAGGTTCGTCGGCTCAAGCTGCCCGTGGAAGTCGTTAAGCCCAATAAACGGCACCAGGGATCGCGCCTTGCCTCCACGCAGCATATCGAGGCGTACCACGCCCTGTGAATGCTGCGGTAGGGGGATGCGCATCACATACGCAATCGTTGGAGCGATATCGATCGTGCGCAGATCATTGACGACAATACGAGGTCGAATAGCATTACCGCCGGCGATAAAGGCAGCCCGCATATTAATGTTGGCATCCAGGTTCTGCACATCGGGCACATAGCCGTGCTGGCCGAAGAAGTGCGAGAGTGATACCAACGTTCCGGGCGTGGCGGCGTCAAACTGATACGGCGGATACGAGAAGACAACCAGGTCGCCGGTTCGGGTGGGGTGCGCCATATCAGTTGTGCTGTCAGGGCCGTTCGGAATGTAACGCGCTTCGGCTTTCGTGAAGACGCGGTCGATCACCGTCCAATCTTCGGGCTGGCCATCGCCTGTCCAATCGTTCGGGTCGCTCAGCCCCAGATAGGCTTCTTTGATCATTTCCAGCGTAGCAGCTTCCTCGTCGGCGGGAACTTGTTGGAACCCTTCATCCGCCGGCTCTCTTCCCTCCAGATTCAAGTAGATCTGCACCGTACCGCCAGCCCAACAGGCTTTTGCCATCCCAATGGTCTCGCCGCTGGCAGGGCGGCAGTTTGATGTCTGTGGATGAGAGAGCAAGCCGAGATCCACCAGGACCTGGCTGGCATCGATCGCCAGGAATTGCGGCGCAAACCCGTGGTCCGACGCAACAAACGTGGAAAGCTGGCCCGGCATGAGGGACTGGGCGAGAGCCAGAGTGGAATCTGCTCCCTGGTAGGCGTTCTCAATGAACTCTGTTCGCTCTTCCACGCGCCCATCGGGTGTGCCATCCACCAGTACATCGTCATACGCAGGGTTCGGGTCGCCGTTCGGCAGGGTTGGTGAGATGAGCCCCAGGAACTGGTGCTGGAATTCATCGGTCACCGGATAACCCAGCATCAGCAGATCGGGCTGATAGGTCGTCAGGATGTATTCAATGATGGGATGATGACCCGTTTCCCAGTACAAGCCCTGCTCCACATACGTCTCTTCGCTGACGATGCCTGCTTCGAGAACGGCAAAATCAGCCGCCGTGGCAGTGGGGAAATTCTGTGCAATGAATTCGGCAAAGTCCCCGCTAAAGCCCGGCTCGGACCACCCCGGCCAGCTGGCAATGGCACGCGTGACGGAGGTGTGGAAAAGACGTACCTGGGAAAGATCGGGGGATAATTCTTCCACTTTGATCAGCATGCCGCCCGTCAGCCCCTCCAGCGCTCCACCTATAATTGTGACTTTGACATCCCCCCACTCGCCGGGTCTTAATGTGGCGACCGCGTCTGCGCCGTCCTTGGTTGGCGAAAACAGGACCTGATCATAGTTGACTGTGTTGTCATTCGTCGAATCAAAGATGTAGGCATTCAAGCCATACTTGTCAGTCCCGAAATCCAGTACCCGCAATCGCATTTCCCGGGCAGGGCTGTGGGAGGTGGGGACATTTGTCCACCCGGTTGCAGGTGTGGGAGCCGCCGCGGGGAACGCCTCTTGCCCGGCGAAGCCATCCGGATGATCGAACTGCAATCCAAACGACGTGACAAAGGCCGCATCATCCATTGGGCTGATATAGTTGGTGGCAACACCACGCCCGGACAGGAAAGAACGGAAGTCCACAGTGGGGCCATTGATGACACCCACACGTCCGCCTGCCCACTCGATCTGAGCGACCTTCTTGCCACCACGCTCGGCAGCTTGCGCCAGCGTCTCGGCTTGAAGAGCCACGGAGTCAAATGCCGAGGTACGGTTACCAAACGGTGCTCCATTGATAGTAAAGGTATTGTTCGTCGAACCATGCACACCGGGCCACGCGCCCGTGGACAGGCTATACCAGCCTGAGCCCGTATTGGGAGGAGCCTGAGTCAGCAGACCTCCATCGGAGGCGCGGGCACCCGTCTGCAGCAGCTTCGTCATGGCAGGCAGTAACCGCTGATTTGCGAACGCCTCGACCATATCCTGCCGCAAGCCATCGGAACTAAAGAAAATTACCTTTTCCCCACCGGACTGAGAATCTGGTGCCGCGACTCCAGGAGCTGCCAGTCCGCTTGCGGGCATAGCCAACATCGATACGATCAATAACGCAGAAAACAAACGAAGCAGAGATTTTCGATGAAACACTCTGCTTCGTGCAGCCATAGTTGATACAAACATCATCGTTCTCCTCTGGCAAACAAAATAGATAGATGAACTGCCAGCATGGGCAAGTGCGCAGGCATCGCTCCTCTTGAAATGGAAGTCAGTTCGCCCAACATCACCACCTTTCTAGGAACACATACAAACCCAATTGCTACACGGGGATAATGACGTAAGTTGATAAGCTGTTATGTTGTTGTAATTTGGGGATCAAGTTCGCTGCGAAGCGGATTGCAAAGTTTATTGTAACCATCTAGTTAATCAGAGTCAACATAAATCAAAGGGAAATTTGCTACGAAAAGGTTACATCCCCTGTTGAAATTATAAGAGGGGATCAGTGGGCTTATTTCAATATCTGAAACAGGTTGCTGTAATCATCGGTCCAGAGTTTAAGCGAGGTGGAATAGTTATGGAGATCCATTGCACGGTCTTGAATGGCAGGTTGTTCAAGCAGAGCAGGGTCCCGTGCCATTAAGATCCAGTGAGAGGCAAATCCTCCCATAGGATCCCCTTCATAATTGATGCGCTCCATG
>JAICRQ010000484.1 GCA_025966435.1 Anaerolineales bacterium
AAGCGGCGAAGGTCACGCGCGGCGCGATCTACTGGCATTTCAAGAGCAAGGCAGATCTTTACAATACACTGGTGCAGGAGTTCTCTGCGCGCGGTTCCGGTGTTGTCCAGCAGGCTGTCTCTGAAGGGGGAACGCTGATCGAGATCCTGCGGCGCATCTTCGTGCGCCTATGTACGTTGATCGAGGAAGACAAGGAACTGCGCGCTGTGATGGAGCTCACCCTGTTCAAAACAGGGCTGAACCCCGACCTGCAAGCCGGGCGTAAAAAGCAGATCGAACAGGGGAACGCGCTCCTGAATGGGATCACGGAAGCCATGCGCCAGGGAATTGCGCAGGGTGACTTAAGGAATGATATTGACCCTGCCGATATGGCGCGTGCATTCATTGCTTTTGAAAACGGCGCCATCCAACTCTGGCTTCTCTCGCCCCGATCCTTTTCCTTGAAAGCCAGCGCAGAATCATTTGCTGATATTATGGTTGCCGGCCTGCAAAAACAAAACTAAAATTTTTTAGCAAGTTTACATACGCTGACGTATGTAAGATAAACAAAAGGAGAAAAAATGAATACCAAAAATCTGATCGTTCGGACTGTTGTGATCTTCCTCGCCCTGGCGTTTGCTGGGATCGGGATGGCTCTGAGTGCAAAACTTGTGACAGATGCTCTGGAGCAGATCATCTTGGTGGCGGTGGGAAGCGCATTATTTGGTGCGGCTCTCACCTTCTTCCTGATTCGAATCTTATCCATTGAAGGAAAGTAAATCAGAAGTATAGGAATGCCCTGTTTTCATCATTGCGCGACGAGAACAGGGCATTCGAAAGCTGATTAAGTTCACCGCGGCTTTAGCCCCGCTATTCGGCAAATCGTATCAATCACGATCCTAGTACAGACACGCGCTAAGTCCGTCAGCACCTAATCATCGATATGAACGGGTGAAGCGGGCACTACTGTGAACCCGTTCGTATCACGACAATTTTATCCACCGCTGACTCTGCTCCCCAGATCTCGCCGGGTCTTCCCAGGATCTGGCGGACTGCCGCGTCTGGGGATGGCAGTTCGAATGTCGTGAACGTTTCTGAAGCCGGGTCGAAGCGCACGAGGGAGTTCGCGCCGAAATCGCTGAGCCAGACTAGATCCTGATCGTCTACATACACAGCATAGGCTTGTGGGCCGCTCCCAGGGAGCTTCCACTCCTGCCACGAATCGCTTGCCGGATCGTAGACCGCGACCTGACCCGCGTTCCATTCGCTGACCCAGACCCGTCCCTGTGAATCAGACCAAACGCGCCGCGCGCCCTGGTTCGACGTAGGCGGTTCCAATTCCGTTGCCTCACCCGTCTCGGGGTTGATACGACCAACGTAACTGCCCGCCAGCGAAGCGTAATAGACTGTGCCGTCAGGGGTGACCGTGATCCCATAGGGGCCGCGTCCTCGCGGCGCATCGAAGACATGCATCTCGCCGGTGGATGGATTAAGACGCCCGTAGATCCCATTCTGCCCTGTAAACCAGAGAATGCCGTTCGGGTCGAAGGCGGCTGTGTTGAGATTGGCATAACCGCTTTCTGCCGGCAACAGGAATTTCTGCACTTCTTCTGTCGCCGGGTCAACGCGGACGATGGCATTCAAGCCACTATCAGTGATCCATGGTGCGCCATCAGGACCCACGATGACTCCATGGGGCGACGAACCGGGCCCCAGCAGGATGTGACGCGTCTCACCTGTCTCGGGATCGAGCTTGCCGAGCGCGCCAGAGATCTGCGCGGTGTACCAGACGCTTCCATCAGGAGCCGGCGCGACGTCGTGCGGATGGGTCCCTGGAGGGACTGTATATTCCTGAATTTGAGGTTCTTCGGGTGAGGTAGAACCCCCGGACGTGGGTTCACTTGCTGGCATCGATGTTGCAGGTTCTTCGGTTGGATTTTGTGTGACGACTTCTATCGGCGGCGAGGTTTGGGCCGGGGCAGTTGTACATCCGGCAAGAATTACCATCACAAATAAAGTAAGTCTGACAAGCGACATATTCTCTCCTATTGCTAAAGCGTTTTTCCTGTAAGCGCGTTAAATGATAATTGGGTTTGGGAGGATAGCAAGCATTCTCAAGAACTGGATTAAGTATGAAGTTGCGAAGTGACAGGGAATGAAATTCTTTGTTGCATCAGGATGACTTGCTCAAAGCTTCGATGATCGTGACTGTTACAACGACAGGATCCACCAGCATGTGAAAATGACCTGCCTCGAGTTCATGTACTTGCCAACCCAACTGGCGAGCTTGCGCGGCAGGTTTTTCATAGGCGGAGCTAAATTGGATGTAAATACAGCGTGCATCTGGCCAGCCGACAAAGACGGGGATTGGTTCTGTAAAGAAATCGAGCCCGCGCGGGCGAAGCTCGGTGACCATTTGCCGGCGCAGTGATGCATCGGGAATCACAACCTGCAAATCGTCAAAGCTCCAGGCGGGGAAGCGTTCGCCTCGTGCTAGCTCCTGCTGGAACCCCTCTGCCCATTCAGGGTCTTCCCATTTCATCAAGTCTAGTCTGCTTGCTCCATCGCGCGGGATACCTGCATCGACAAACACATAGGCGTTGGCGGGGTTCGCAATGGATTGTCGAATCACAGATAGCAAAGGTCCCGCGCCGCTATGGGCGACTAGGGTTAAAGAAGTCTCACGAGAGATATGTGCGATTGCCCGTGAAACGGACTCCGCGTGTTGCTTCCAAAACGGTTCGTTTGAATCAGGTACATCTTCGAGACTTGGCACAAGCACACTCAGACCGCGCTGGCGCATCTCATTGGCGACCCGGCCCCACGTCAACGGTCCAACCAATGGACTATGGATGAGCACAAACATGTTGCTGTGACTCAATCGCGCCGCCTGACTTCCACCCGTAGCTTTGCCCTCATCACCTGGTCTTCCAGCGTGAGAGTCCGCGTCCCTTCGGTGAGGGGAATCATCTTGTATCCGCTTGCCAGCGCCCTGCCGCCGACGCGCTCGTCTGACATAAACGTGCTGTACTCCAACTGGAGGTGTGGCAGGTCCTGTTTGCTTTTTGATACACCAAGGCTCATCCGCGCTGTTCGATCCACAAGCGCGCCTGAATCGGCGAACCCATCATAAATAATGTACGGACGTTCCGCCAGCCGCTGCTTCAGTTCAGACAGTGTGCGCGGCCGCGGCTGGTTCTCTGCCCGCTCGCTAAGCTCATTCAGATGAGTATTGATGCCGCGCGGTTTTACGAA
>JAICRQ010000346.1 GCA_025966435.1 Anaerolineales bacterium
ATCCGTATCCGTAAAGCCTCCACCTGCAGCCAACCCGGCATTGATATATTGTGGATTGTTCGGCTGGAGAGGTTTCACATTAGGAGCCAGGTACACCGAAGGTGCTTGCCCGGAGACCACTCGCCGGGCTGTACCATTGTTCGCATCAATGGTCAGATACGGTGCGACCTTCCCTAATCCTTCTACAGACTCCGATACCGGAATATTGGCAAAGTTGGCATGGATCACCTGGCAATCGGCCGGTGGCGTGGGAGTGAAGGTCGGCGTAAAGGTAGGCGTAATGGTTCCTGTGGATGTACTAGTGGGGGTGTGAGTAGCTGTCTGTGTAATCGTCCCCGTGGAGGTTGGTGTAGAAGTCGGCGTGGAAGTAAGGCTTCCGGTTGGCGTCGGGGTAAAGGTTGAGGTAGTGGGTGTGGCTGTGGGACCCGTCACTCGGCGGTTGCGAAAAATGACAATCGTCTGAGAGACTGCAGTACCTTCTACGATCCTCACAGTGGCAATACCAGCATTGAGATTCTTGCTGATCATTCTGTCAGCAGGAATTGTGTAAATATCCGCGACCGAAAATCCCGCTAGAGCCGATTCAGTGATCGTCAACGTGCCTGCGCTTACAGCGATCAGCCCGGCACACGCGCCAACCGGGACACTCCTGGACCGGCTCTCAAATTCGAAGGTGAAGTACCCTGTGACTCCAGGACCTTCCGCTTCTTTGCAGATCTGCAGACGGCCCATGGGAACCGGCGTGGTGGTAGGCGTACAGTTGGGATCACATTCTGGCGTGGACGTGGCCGTCTTGGTCGGTCGAGGTGTGGTGGCAGTCGGGGTTGGAGAACCTACTGCTCTGTTCGTGAAGATCGCCTCAATCACGCCACTCACAATGTTGACAGTGACCGTTCCCTGCTCGGTATCCTTGCTCACAGTGCGGTCTGGCTTGACTTCGATGCGTGAAACATAATAGCCGCTGGGAATCACCTCTTCGATGGTGACCTGGGTGTTGACGGGGTATTGCCCGGCCAGGATACAGTATCCATTGCGTTCGTGTGGACCGGCGGGAACGTTATAGTTGGTGCCATTTACCCGAAACGTAAAAACAGTCCCCAATTCCACCCCGGAACTCGCCACTTTGCACACCTTAAGCTGTCCGAGGTCAGCCGTTGGGGTAAGCAGCGCGGATGAAGCTGCAGATACAGTTGTCACTAGCAGCGATGCCATCATCAAAAAAGCAACCATAGCAGATAATAACTTTTTCATTTTTCCAATTCCTTCATAGAAAATCCCTGAAGCCCAAACCGGTCCCCCGTCGACCTAACAAAATTGCAAGCTTCCCCACCACATTATAAACAAATCCGCCCTAATTACAATCATTTCGAGCTACGAAAAGGTTACAAAAGCATAGCCTTTTGGACTTCCAAGCACTAACTGCTCGAACCAGCCCTCCTAACACAATCTACCTGAGTCTCAGTCGCTATCCAACAGTCAATACCACTGTCCGCGAGTTTCCAGTGGGTTTTTGCGTTACCCAGAGCTCTAAGCGGCAACGGAGAGGCATCCGCATGATATACATTATAATTTCGGGGCATTATCAGGGCATTGAACTTCCCCAAGTTTACGAGGCATAATGGATCTCCATGTTAAGTTACCGGATTTTTTAATCATCGGCGCACAAAAAGCTGGCACAACTTCACTACACTACTACTGCAACCAACACCCCAATATATGTATGTCGGACGTCAAAGAGCCGATGTTTTTCGCCTCTACATCACTACCGAGAACAACGTTCCAGGAGCAAACAGCAAAAGATCCTTACGCTTTTTTTTACCTGGATGAGTATTCCGATCTGTTTAAAAAAGCCCTCCGGTCGAAAACGATTCGTCGATCTTTTTTGTCCTACCTGCCTTTTCCCGTTCGTGCGTTTTCTTCTTCCCTTTTGCTGGGAGAAGCTTCGACAGCCTATCTTGCCAATCCTTTTCCTTCTTCCGTATGGATCAAGAAAATGATCCCCACCGTAAAACTAATTGTTATTCTCAGAAATCCTATTGAGCGAGCTGTTTCTGCTTATAAAATGTATGCAAAAAATGGTGTAGACTCGCGCTCTCTCCAAGAAGCCATGGAGTTCGGCTTGAATGGGCAGGAGTCATCCATTGACCAGGGACGATGGTACTTAACCCTGGGTTTATATTCCAGGCTGTTGGGTCCCTATCTAAAGGCATTTCGGAAAGAACAGATCTTTATTGGCGATTATCATGAATATGATAATGACAACCTTGGATTTTTACAAAAGGTGTTTGCCTTTCTGCATGTGAGACCGTTCGTACCAAAAGACCTGAAACGCTTGAATATATACGACATACAAAGAACAACAGGATTGGATAAATCCATCGAAGTAAAAATGAAGACATTCTTTGAAAAAGATATCCAGGCGTTACAACCTATGGTGGACTTCGACGTGCAAAAATGGCTCAATTAGGAAGAGAACACTGGACAATTCAATTTGAAACGTTTCTATAGATAAAGAATGATACACATGAATGCTCATCGCATGTCTTCGCCCACGCCTGCTGCTATGTTTAGGAGTCTCTGGCATAACCGTCATCTTATCTGGCAAATGACTCGCCGCGAGATCGCCGCCCGTTATCGAGGATCAATCATTGGGCTAGCCTGGTCGTTTATCAATCCACTCCTGGTGCTGACTGTTTATACGTTTGTGTTTTCCGTCGTCTTTAAAGCGCGCTGGGGGACAGGCGGCAATGAAAGCCGGGCGGATTTTGCCATTATCCTCTTTGTGGGCATGATCGTCTTTGGACTCTTTGCAGAAATGGTCAACCGTGCGCCCGCCCAAATCATCTCCAATGCTAATTACGTAAAGAAAGTCGTGTTCCCGTTGGAAATCCTTTCCTTAGTCTCGCTGGGTTCTGTACTCTTTCATAGTTTGGTAAGCCTTACTGTTTTGCTGCTGGCCCAGTTCATCATTAATCATGCTATCCCCTGGACTGTCGTGTTATTTCCTCTTGTGCTGCTTCCATTAATCTTTACGAGTCTTGGAGTAGCCTGGTTCTTAGCGGCCTTAGGCGTCTATGTACGCGATATTGGGCAAATCACGACGGTCTTTACAACAGTGTTGATGTTTTTGTCGGCTATCTTCTATCCAATATCGGCATTACCGGTAGAATATCAGTCTTGGATGCGTCTCAATCCGCTCGTATTGATTATCTCTGAAAGCCGCAAAGTGCTCATCTTTGGCAACCTGCCGGATTGGTCCTGGCTGGTGGTTGCCTGGTTGATGGGGTTGGCAATCGCGTTTACTGGCTTTTGGTGGTTCCAGAAAACACGCAAAGGGTTTGCGGATGTCCTCTAACGACTTTGCAATTGAAGTAAAAAATCTTGGCAAGAGCTACAACATCTACAATCGCCCGCAGGACCGTCTTAAGCAATCCCTGGTTCCACGCCTGCAACAGATGGTGGGAAGAACACCAAATCGCTATTTTCGAGAGTTTTGGGCATTGCGGAATGTCTCCTTCGAAGTCAGAAAGGGAGAAACTATCGGCATTATTGGCCGCAACGGGTCAGGAAAATCTACACTTTTACAAATTATTTGCGGCACACTGAGTCCAACAGTCGGTACTGTACTAACTCGAGGTCGTATTGCTGCGCTCTTGGAACTTGGGTCAGGCTTTAACCCACAATTTAGCGGGCGTGAGAATGTCTATTTAAACGGCGCCATTCTCGGACTCTCCAAGCAGGAGATCGACTCTCGCTTTGATGATATTGCTCGATTTGCCGATATCGGAGATTTCATTGAGCAACCGGTGAAAATATATTCCAGCGGGATGGTCGTGCGGCTTGCCTTTGCTGTACAAGCCATGGTGGATCCGGATATTCTCATTGTAGATGAGGCGTTAGCAGTGGGGGATGAAAAATTTCAACGCAAGTGCTTTACCCGGATCGAGGAACTCAAACGAAAAGGCACATCGATCCTTTTTGTCTCTCATTCGGGTGCGCAAATTATTGAACTCTGTGATAAGGCTTTACTATTGGAGCACGGCGTTCGGTTGCTCTACACGCAACCCCTAAAAGCTGTACGCGCCTATCAAAAGCTGATCTACGCTTCTGAAGGGGAACAAAAACATCTTGTCAATGAGTACAGTATGGCAGATCAATCCGGCCAAGACATTTCGATATTAGATCCTGCAGAATCAAAGTCGGATTCTGACGTGATACAGACAGACATGTTTGATCCCGGTCTGGCTCCGCAAACGAAAGAGATATACCCAGTGCAAGGGGCAGAGATACAGTCGTTTCGAATTTTGAACGAGGATGGACAGACTGTTAACGTACTACAGCCAGGTGAGAACTATTTATTTGAAGTTTCAGGACGTTTTGTATCAGATAGTGACAAAGTATATTTTG
>JAICRQ010000469.1 GCA_025966435.1 Anaerolineales bacterium
CGCCGCGATAAATCGTCAGGTTGATTCCTTTGAGGACAGTCACTTCGCCCACGGCATTCTTGAATGTTTTAACGATGCCGTACATGTCGATCATCGCTTCCGGTGTGGACATTGGAGGTTGAATGGTATTCATTACCGGCTTAGGAAGCGAAGGACTCATTTACTTCCTCTTTCCCTGACGCAATATCCTCTCCACTTAAAAAATGTAATTCCCCATCGACAATCTCGAATGTGCGCGTGAAGCGCGAGGCGAGGGACTTATCATGAGTCACCATGATGATGGTTTTTCCCTGCTCGGAAACAAGATGCTCGAAGACCTCAAAGATGTGTTCGGCGGTTACCGAGTCCAGGCTGCCGGTTGGTTCGTCGGCAACAAGGATGGGAGGGTCGTTTGCCAGCGCTCGTGCAATGGCAACACGCTGCTGCTGTCCACCGGAGATCTGCGAGGGATATTTGTCCGCATGACCTTCGATCTCCACCAGGCGGAGCAACTCGAGGGCACGTGCGCGCGATCTCTTCGAGTTGAACCTCCCAGACAGATCCATGGGCAGCATGATATTTTCGACCAGCGTAAGCATGGGCAACAATTGGAACGACTGGTACACGACGCCCAGCGTACGACCACGCCAGTACGCCATCTCATCCTCTTTCATTTTGTGGATGGAGACCGGAGAACTGTTCGTATTAACGAGAACTTCCCCAGAGGTCAGATGATCCACCCCCGTGATCATATTCATGAGCGTTGACTTCCCCGCGCCGGATTTGCCAACGATACCGACAAACTCACGCCTCGTCACCTGCATATTAATCCCTTTCAGCGCGTGAAATTCACCCGCTGCCGTGGCATAGATCTTGACCACATTGCGCATTTCGATGAGAGGCTGGGTAGAAGGATTGAGCTGCATGATTGGTTCTGTTATTGATTCAGGAGATTGCTTCGGTCGTAGCGCTTTGGGCGCCACTCTCTCGCAATGACATATTATAGACATACAAAAACGGTCGCCGAGGCAACCGTTTGATGATCTGCCATTTCAATGGATTTTACTATCTTCCTTTGATTGTGATAGTTTTCCTAATTCTATATTTATATTCAGGCTTCACAAAACAATCAAAAAAGTCAGACTGGTTTATTAACGCTGAATCTTTTGAAGCTCAGGGTGCATTTTGAAGTTGTGAGCGTCAAACTCCTCTACGGCGTCGAAGTGTTCGCGGCAATTCTCGCATGTATAGCGGGAATGGATTTTGCGATTATGCTGTTCCCACTCTACCTGGTTTTCAAAGGTTGCCCCACATTCCTCACATCTATATTCGTTATCCTGATTCCGAGTCATTTGATTTTCTCCTTTCAGAACCTAGCATTTCAGTGGACAAAAAGCTTCTTCCCTGGCGCTTTGCTTAACGAATACCACCGCAGGGTGTTACCACTCCTGGATTGTATGAGGGATAGTTGTCATTGGATTAGGGCTATAATCAATCAAACCACCTGTTATGGAGAATGCCATGTCTAATGTCTATGCCTCCACGCACCCGCTTGTCCAGCACAAACTTTCCCGTCTGCGAGATAAAAACACAGAACCGAAAAAATTCCGCGAGCTGGTGCGTGAGATCGCTGCCTTATTAGCGTACGAAGCCACAGCAGATCTGACGGTTACATCGCGTGAGTTCGAAACACCCCTGGCAAAAATGACCGGCGCGGAATTGCAGGAAAAGATCGGTCTCGTTCCTATTCTGCGTGCGGGGCTAGGCATGGTGGAGGGAGTCTGGGGTTTGATGCCGAGCGCAGAGGTCTGGCATATCGGTCTTTATAGAGATGAGCATACCCTGCGCCCGGTGGAATATTACAACAAGCTCCCGCTGGAACCGCGCGTTTCCGTTTGCTTGATTCTCGATCCCATGCTTGCTACGGGAGGCTCTGCGACGGCAACCGCAGAAATTCTCAAAAAATGGGGCGTCAAGAGAATCAAATACGTCGGGCTGATCGCTGCACCGGAGGGGATCAAAGCCATGCAAACCGCACATCCCGATATCGATATTTACGTTGGCGCGATCGATGATCATCTCAACGAACGCGCCTACATTGTGCCCGGGCTGGGCGATGCGGGAGACCGGCAGTTTGGGACGGGGTAGATCGTTGGTAATTAGTAATTGGTTACTGGTAATTCGTGAAAGGAGTGAATTATGAATCATATGCTGATTCCACCACGTGAACCACAGCAAAATCCTGTTCGTCCACCTATGGTGTATGTGGAAAAACCCGTGAAGTGGGAATACAAGCAGATCGTCCGTGATCTGGAAAAAGAAAAGCTGCTCGACGAAGCAGAACTGAATGAACTTGGCAAAGAAGGCTGGGAACTTTCTGGAACGGCTCAACAGCCGCCGCTTGCCTATTTTTATTTTAAGAGACAGGTTGAAAAGTAAGCCATTGCAGCGCTTCGATGAAAGCAATGATCCTTGAGTCTCCTGGGGAGGTGAAGGAAGGTCGCGCTCCCCTGAGGCTGGTTCAACAGCCCGAGCCGACCCTCAAGCCGGGCGAGGTGCTGGTGCGTATCACTCACTGCGGAGTCTGCCATACAGAGCTGGATGAGATCGAAGGGCGGACTCCCCCACCGCACTTGCCGGTCATCCTGGGGCATCAGGTGGTGGGAATAGTGGAGGAACGCAGTGGCGACTTCAGTCGCTCATCAGTTACAACGACTACACCTGCCCTGGCGGGCGGTGCCAGGGAAGTCCTTACTACAGGTCAAAGAGTTGGAGTAGCCTGGATTGCCTCTGCTTGCGGGCAATGTCAATTTTGTGTATCGGGACAGGAGAATCTTTGCCCCGACTTCAAAGCGACGGGACGCGATATTAACGGCGGCTATGCCGAGTATATGACCGTCCGCGCGGACTTTGTGCACCCGATCCCCGATGCTGTAGCTGACTCTGAAGCCGCACCCCTGTTGTGCGCAGGAGCAGTGGGATATCGCGCCTTAAAGTTATGTAATTTGCAGGACGGTCAATCTCTGGGGCTGATGGGGTTTGGCGGGTCTAACCACCTCGTCTTGAAAGTGGCGAAGCATAGATACCCGAATTCAAATATCTTCGTCTTTACTAGAAACCCGCGTGAACGCGAGTTCGCCCTCTCGCTGGGTGCCGCCTGGGCTGGAGGAATCGACGAGATTCCGCCTGATGAATTGGGCGCGATCATCGACACCACACCAGTCTGGGGCCCAGACATGGAAGCGTTGAAACACCTTCGACCAGGCGGACGACTTGTGATCAACGCCATCCGTAAAGAGGAAGCGGATAAGGAAACGCTCTTGGGTTTGGATTATGCTTCCCAGGTTTGGATGGAAAAGGAGATCAAA
>JAICRQ010000241.1 GCA_025966435.1 Anaerolineales bacterium
CCATACAGCTTCCTCAGAGATCATGTTCAGCATCGGTACATCCAGGTTTCCGCCAGCGTTCAAGTGATAACGCTTATTAACCTCCAGCGCGGCGGGCGAAAGCACCTTGCCCGTGGCATACGCAGGACAAACCTCCTGGCAACGGAAGCATTGAATGCAGGCGTAGGCATCCATGATCTGTTCCCAACCCAAATCTTTCATGGTCGCCGCGCCGAACTGTTCGATCGATTGGTCATCGAGATCGATATAATTCAATTCGCCAATGGACCGCCGCTCCGGTTTCAAAGCAAAGTTGATGGGCGCCAGGAAGAGATGCAGATGCTTGGAATACGGGAAGTATGGCAGGAATGCCACCACCGCGCCAATGGACAGCCAGAAGGCTGCATGTTCCCCGATCGAGAGCAGGTTGGAGTTCCAGCCAGACCAGGCGCGTGCGGCGGCGGAAATAAAAGGCTGCCAGGAATCCATCTCGCCACGCTGAGCTAAGTAAAAAGACTCTTCCAGCAACCGCATCAGATTATGTGTAAAGAAGGTTGCGGTGACAATCGCCGAGTCGCGCGCGATGCCTGTCCGCGCTTTGAGATCCAGGTGTGTTGATTCACGGGTGGATAGATTCGGAGGGCGAAGCACATAGCGGCGAAAGGCGAGCGATGCCATCCCAATTAATATAGCCAGGCCAAAGAAATCTGCCAGAAGCCTGTAGACATCCCCAAAGACGCCAAGGTTGTGAAGAAGCTTAAACCCCGTATACGCGTAAATGACATCGGTCAGGTTGATGAGCAAAAAAACAATTAATCCCCAGCCGATGAACGCGTGCAAAAGGCTGACCGCAGGACGGAATCGAAAGACCGGCTGGAAGGTGATGGTCTTGACAACGACCTCTCCCAAACGCTTCCAGAGCAGAGACCAATCCGGCTTGCCCTGCCCGCTTGAAATATGACCGATGATGCGCATCACACCCCGGTATGTGTAATAAAGGGAAACGAAGACAAACAAAGTAAAGAGGATTTTCTCTACTAGGGTAAGCACAGTTCCTCCAAGAATCAATATGTCACACCTGCACTTGCATGCCGGTGTACGTGTTGCGAGCGTATGCCGCGAAGCAATCCCCTGTTAACCGGTGGTAAATTTCTTTGCTTATAGTGGAGATTGCTTCGTCGCGAAGAACGCTCCTCGCAACGACATCGTTTCAATAGTTTAGCACAGAAAACAAAAGCGGAGGTTTGTGACCTCCGCCGCTTCATGATGAGCGATTGCCTGAATCTTATGGCTGCGTTCTGCTGATCTCTTCCACATAATTGATGGCGCTCTGACATGCTGGTTCAAGATTCGAGGACACATTCTCCCATGTCAATTCCTGGTCGACTTCCAGGTCTTCGCCAATGGTTGCGTCCAGCGCGTTGCCCAGGCAGCCGGGGCCAGCGTTGTAATTGACCAGCGTAAACTTCCAGAGGTCTTCATAGGATGCTGCCTCACCAGCAGTTCCGCCCGTGACGTTCTCCACCAGTTGACCGGCTTGTTCGCAGTTGGCAAGCATTGTGTGAGCAAATACACCAATGCTGAAGTTGGCGCGGTCCAGGTCGATTCCCAGCGGGCAGGTTTCGCATGTGGCATTGATAGAATCGATCAACGCCAGCCGTACATATTTCTGCTGTTCATCACTCAGGTGTAGATAGCCTTTACTGCATTCCGCGGAGTCCATAACGAGTGGGCAAAACTGGTGAAAGAACGGGGGATTCCATAACAGTGCCGTGTCTGCGCCCTTTACAGTCAGTTGTCCCAGCCCAATATCCTCGATATTGCTTACCCCAGGCCAAAACTGGCTTTCGATGGCGAATAGATTCTTGAGCAAATGTGCCGGGACGCTTGTATCCTGCGCAACACTGAGTATGATCCCATCGAACTGATTTTGCCAAGCAGTCACTGCACCGCGCGCTGCCTCCATCCCACAAGCGGACGCGCCGCCATCCGGCAGCAAACCGCCATCCGGGCACGCTCTCACATCCACAGCGCCAGCCCGAATCAACTGAGCCGCCAGATAATTGTAAGGAATATCCGTTCCCAACTCTTCACTCTGTGGAGGAGTGCTTAACCATTCCGGCGGACCACCTACGGGAGGTAACGCGCCCCAGGCTTCTACGCAGCTGGCAACAGGGACGCCCATCCACTGACTGCTCAAGACATCCACATACCAGAATAAACGATCCGGGTCCCCGGCATCTGTGATCGCCACGCGTATCAGCGCATCAAATACCACGCTGCTATCCCCGTAACTTGAGTTTGCCCAGAACTGGATCACAAACCCATTCTCATCGGTGACAGGTAATTGCAGGCGGCAGACGGCGTCACAGATGAAAGGCTGTCCTTCGTACAATCCTTCGATACTGACGATTTCGTAATCGGGCAGGGGTTCAATCCCGGTTAACACCAAAATCGGGTCTGAGTCGCAAATACTTGTCGAGGAGGTATATACCGGGTCGCAATTTTCCAGCGTGACCTGCACTGTAGGGGGAGGCAGGATGGAGGAAACCTCTTTTTGCGCAGGCTTGGTATCCACCAGATGGAGATAAAGCCCCTGGCATAAATCAACATCGAATTCCACGCAGGGTTTTTGCTCGATCCATTGTTCGTAAAGCTCTTCGCCACAATCTACAAAAATATCCCCTGGTGTTGGCAGCCCCTCATGGTCGGTGACAATCTTGCACTCGATATCGTCTTCCCCCAGGTAGAACATCCACCAAAAGTATTTGGTGTAATCGACAACTGTGACTGAATACCGGTCAGGACCCGGTGGGGTGGGTCCCTGCGCAGCGGCTTCTTCGGGAGTAGCCGCGTATACACTTACCGCAAAGGCCAGGGCGAGGCTCAACGTTAATAACCGTTTCCGCCACCGAAACTGAGTCTCGTGGTCCAATCGCATAAAAAGAGAGTCCACCTCAATTATAGCGGACTCTCTTTCAACAGGCTATTTTTTCCGTGACCTTTTGGTTACAGGTTTTCCAGACCGGTGATTCTCGGATCGTGCTGGTTTCTTCCTAGGCTCGCTTTTGGCAGCTATCTGGATGGGCGGTGCCGTTTCCTCCATTTCCTCTAACAGGTTCATGTCCTGACGGAGATTACGGGTGCGAAAATAAATACTTGCCACGTACAGCGCCATTACAATAAAGGCGACGGTGTAACCGGCGATCATATAACCTGAAGTGTCTGGGGTGGATTCCTGAAAAAACATGTCCTTCTCCGTTACATACTGATTTTTAGCTTGAGCTGCTCGACCTTTTCCTGCAGATCACCCAGGCGAATCCGGTTCCAGAACAGATCGATAAAGATGATGCTGAAGGCGAACAGTGCGAAGAAAAAGGCACTGAGCATATCCGGAGTCATACTGAATCCCCCATCTGCTTCCGGGTTGGTGCCACCGATCACCACCGGGTGGATGGTCCGAAACAAGCGGATGGCGAAAAACGTAATGGGCGCGCTCAGCGCTCCCACAAGCGCATACACCGCGCCGAACCGGGCGCGGCGGTCGGGGTCATCGATGCCCTGACGGAGCATGAAGTAGGCGGCATAGATCAGCTCTGTGATCGCGGCAGTCGTGAGACGCGGGTCCCACGTCCACCATGTATTCCAGGCGGGGCGTGCCCAGATGGAGCCGAGCACGATGGTGATTAGGAAAAACACCAGGCTGACTTCGATCGCGGCGACCTGGAACTTATCCCATTTGAGATTCTTGGTGATCAAATAGATCACGCTGAACACTCCTCCGAGGATGAACCCCAGCAGCGCCGTCCAGGCAGTGCCGACGTGGAAGTAAAACACTTTTTGGACTTCGCCCATCACACGTTCCAAGGGAGCGTTCAGTGCCATATACGTCGCAACGGCGAGCACAACGACGGCGGCGATATCGAGAATTCTTAATGCTAAAGGTTTCGGTTGCATAGATGCTCCTTCAAGTCAGAGATTAGAGACTAGAGATTCGTGAGCTGGTGTGAGCTGCAGCTGTGCTCTGATTATCTGATCTCTGTATTTATTCTTCCACTACATTCTCAAACACCATAAATGCTACAGCGATAAAAATCACATCATAGGCGATCAGCAGGTTAAGCGGCAGAAGGATCTCTTCCCAATCTGCACCGCCGAGCACCCCACTGCTCGCCTTGACGGCTGCTAACAAAACAGGGATCACCACCGGGAACAACAAAATGGGAAGGAGGATGTCACGCGTTCGTGTCTGCACCGACATAGTTGCAAGCAGAGTGCCAACTCCCGCGTAGCCAATGGAGCCTAACAGGATCACAAGCAATAGACCGGGTTGAAAGAGATTGACAGAATACAAAAGGCTGTAAATGGGAAGGACGATCAATTCCACGATCAGCATGAACGCCAGGTTGCTGATGACTTTTCCAAAATAGATGGCGGAACGATCTACGGGCGCGAGCAGAAGACCATCCAGACAGCCGCGATCCTTTTCGATTGCCATCGAGCGGTTGAGTCCCAGGGTCCCTGCGAACGCGAAGGTGGACCAGAGCACGCCTGCGGTGACCGATTGGCGTGTTTTGAGATCTAATTCCAGAGCAAAGTTGAAGATGAGGATGATCAACAGGGAAAAGACAAGCATCGCTGAAAAGAGTTCGCGTGAACGGAATTCAGCCCGGACGTCCTTCCAGACGACCGCGGCAACCGCTTTGAGAAAACTACCTCTCGACGTTGTGCGGTCAGCCACAGATCGGATTTCTGTTGCTTTGTCCACTCGGTTAACCCGCCAGTGCCTGCTTATAGAACGCCAGCAGATTGGTTCTCTTAAGTTCCTTGCGAGATGCCGAAGCAGAAATGACGCCGCGTGAGAGGACATCAAATCTCGTCGCCAGGTCTTCCGCGCGCGCAAGGTCATGGGAGGTCATCACCACAGTCCTGCCCTGGGCAGCCACAGCTTTGAGTACATCGTCGAGCATGGCGGATGCATCCTGGTCCAGGCCTGTATACGGCTCATCGAAGAGGATCACGTCGGGGTCGTGGAGAACGGCGCGCCCGATCGCAAGTCTCTGCTGCATCCCCCGGGAGAATGTCCGGACTAAATCACGCCGTCTGGCTACGAGCCCTACCATTTCCAGGACTTCAGTAATTCGTAATTCGTAATTGGGGAGGTTATACATCCGCGCGTAGAACTGCAGATTTTCCTCCGCTGTCAAGTCTCCATACAGTAAAGGTAAATGGGAAACAACCCCCAGACGTGCGCGCACTTGCGCAGCCTCATGCGGAAGCTTATAGCCAGCGATATTCACTTCCCCCAGCGAAGGCCGCGACAACGAGGCAAGGATGCGCAAAAAGGTTGTCTTTCCCGCACCGTTGGGACCCAGCAGCGCAACAAACTCACCCGGCTGGACGTCAAAGTCCACGCCGCGCAGGACAGTCTTCAACCCGAATCGCTTGACAAGCTTTTTGACGGCGATCATAGTTTCATCTGTGGATTTACATCAATTCCTTCAAAATTTCTTTCAATTCCGCACGGCGCTTGTGATAGGCCTCGCCTGAGATCTTCCTGGCGCGGTGCAGATCGTCGAGCGCGAGGATAGCATCGATCACATCGTCGGAGGATTCAAATTCGTTGTCTTCTTCTCCTTCGCCCGCGCTGTCTTCTCCACGGTTGCGCAAATACATCCATCCCCCACCAAGGATCAGGGCAATGCCAAGCGCTCCCGCGCCGAGCAAAAGGTTCTGGTTGGAAGCGGCTGCCGGGGAACCTGCTTCTCTTGGAGTTCCCGAAAGGGAAAGCCGCAGCGTTTCACCTGCTGTTATGCTGCCCAGGTCATAAAGTTGGAAGTTGAAATCCTGAATCGCCTGGAGGCCGAGATCGGTTGACC
>JAICRQ010000188.1 GCA_025966435.1 Anaerolineales bacterium
AAGGGCTACTTCCACTGGACGCTGGTGGACAACTTCGAATGGGAGCGCGGCTGGACTCAGCGCTTCGGGTTATGGGGATTGGACGTCGAAACCCAGAAGCGCATCAAGCGTCCCTCGGCGGACCTGTATGCGGAGATTTGTAAGGAGAACGGGCTGTCGTCTGAGATGGTGCAGAAATATTGTCCCGAGGTGTTCGATCAGTTATTTCCTGTGTGAGCACAGCCTTGTATTCGGACCTGAAACGGTATAGCAACACAGCCGTAAGGTTTTTGATAAGTTCTTTCCCCTATAATGAATGTACAATCCATGAGCTATTGATTATGAAATCATTGAACGAAGCCCGATTTCATTTCTGTGCAGTACCGATCATCAACGCAAGCAAAGGAGTACATGGAATGGACGTCAAAACACGATTTTCAGGGCTGGAGCAGTTGCTTGGAATTATTTATGGGAATGAGACAAGGCTGAGTACCTTGCTGAGAGAAATGGGGTTTGAACGCTTCCAGATCGAGCAGTTTCATAATGGACATCTCGAGGCGGTCGTTGACCAGTTCCTGGGCGTCATCCACAAACGTCTGACGAGTGACTCAGGCAAGGATACATATTATCAAATCCTCAGCCGTCGCTACGGGCTGGACGGCGAGCCTCCCCAGCAGCTTTCTGCCATTGCCGAGAAGTATGGTTACAGTCCCGAATATCTGCGCCAGCTGTTTGAGGAAATTCTACAACGCTGCCAGAGCAAGACCTGGCAAGCGGAGTTGAAGAAGAGTCTGAAATACATTGCTGTTAACCAACTCGGGGAGTTGTTTGGACGCCCTGCGCGTGACTATGTTGCCGAGAAGTTGGAGCGTCTCTCCAATCTGCGCAATGCGGCAGAGTTCACCCGGCTGGACTATGAGACCAAGCGGACACAGATTCTGAAACAGGTCCAGGCAGAGCTGGATGCGCTCGATTTGGAATACAAGCCCGTGATGGAACGGACAGAGGAAAACATCGACGCACTGGAAAACGAGATCAAGACGGATGTGCTGCTCTATGGGGAAAGTGTTTCGGGCGGGATGTATCGTGCCACGTACACCAGGGGACGCGTCTCTTGGGATAATGACGGCATCACAAAATATGCTGAATCCCACCCCGATGTGCTCCAATTCCGCAAGCAGGGTCAGCCGAACGTTTCCTTGCGCGTGATGAATAAAGATTGAATCTGCCGCCTGAATTCATCTCGAACATTCAAAATACCTTTGGGGAAAATGGTGATGCCTTCCTGAGGGGATTGCCTGAATCGATCGCAGCCGCTTCCACACACTGGGGCTTGACCGAGGTCCAGCCTGCGTCCAATCTTTCCTATAACTTTGTGGCATTTGCGAAGCGCGGTCCGGAGCAGGTCGTTCTCAAGATGGGTGTGCCGAATAGAGAGTTGAAAAGTGAGATAGCGGCATTACGTCTCTTTGGCGGAGAAGGTGCATGCCGTTTGATCGATTACGAGGAAGAAAAATACTGGATGCTGCTGGAACGCTTGAAGCCAGGCGTTATGTTATCCACGCTCGAGAATGATGAAGAAGCGACCCACATTGCGGCAGAAGTTGTGCAAAAGATTTGGCGCTTCGATTACAGGGCGACAAGCACGCCCCTCCGCTCAGCGCGAGATCAATTTATTAAACTTTCCGATTGGTTCGATGGGTTGAAGAAATTGCGTGCGATGTTCAACGGCGGGACAGGTCCGTTAAATGAAAAGTTAGTAGAACAGGTGGAGCGATCGGTGCAAGATTTCTTTATCGAAAATCATAATCCTGTCCTCATGCACGGCGATTTCCATCACTTCAATATTCTGTCCTCCGAACGTGGTTGGCTGGTGATCGACCCAAAGGGCGTGATCGGACCGGCATGTTATGAACTGGGTCCATTCCTTATGAACCCCTGGGGCGACCTCTTGAGTAAGAAATATTATCGCCGGTTGGCGAGACAGCGTATCGACATTTTGCACGAACGCCTGGGATTCGAGCGTGAGCGCATCCGTGAGTGGGGTGTGGCACATGCCGTCCTTTCGGCGTGGTGGGGTATCGAAGATAATACAGGCTGGGAATATTCGCGGGCGTTCGCCGAAATGCTGGCGGACTTGGAACTTAAATAAAACAGCCTCTCAAACGAGAGGCTGTTTGTTTCCTTACATTCCGAGAAGATTGAACAATACAAAACCCAGTGCGAAAATGGCGCCAATCTTCCTGAAGGTTTCGGTACCCAGCGATGGCACAAATGCAGCCAGCCAGCCCATACTAGAGGAAGAAGAGCCAAAGACACCAGGCCGAAAGAGAATCGGGCAAATTCACTTTACGTTCTCCTATTACCTGCCAATCAGCGTAAAGATGGCGACACCAAGGGCCAATAGCCCCATGATGATACCCGGGATCGCCATACCTAAGGCTGATAAGCCGTAGAAAAGAAAGAACAGAATTAGACACCACGTGGCAATTGAACTCGGCATTCTCATTTTCATTCTCCTTTGGGCAAATCGTTGAAGGCTCCGCGAGCCATTGTTTAATTTAACACGACGGTAAGGGGCAAGTTCCGCTCTTTATGACCCAGGACTGCAGAAATCACAGACCTGCGAGGTGGTAGAATCGGCATCTATGGCTGTCACTACCCCTGCTGAATTTTCTCTGCAACGCAAATATCTTTCCGATCGAACGGGTCCGGTGAGATGGGTATGGTCACATGCCCGGCGTCATTGGTGGCTCATCATCATGATGGTCGCGGGTGCCGTGGGCAATGCCGGGCTGGCTGCCGTGGTGCCGGTGCTGACCGGAGATGCGTTCAACGCGATGCTCGAACCGGTGCCGGATACAAGTGTGTTGGTCTCGCTGGCGTTAATCATGGGGATCTCACAGGTAATCCGGGGTGCTTTGCAATTCGCAAGGAACTTCGGCGCGGAGATTCTTGCCCAAAAACTGGAACGCTCTGTTCGCGATGAGCTGTACCTTTCGCTGCTTGGCAAGAGCATGACCTTCCACAACCTGCAGCCAGTTGGTGACACGATGGCGCGCGCTACAAACGATGTGCGTGAAGTCAACTATATGTTCAGCCCCGGTCTTAATCTTGTAGTGGGCTCGCTTGTCTTTATGCTAATACCCATCTTTGTGGCTGGGCGCTACCATCCGTCTCTCATCCTCACGCCAGTGGTGTTCCTCATTATTTATTTCCTCTCGCTCATCCGTTACCTGAAGGCTCTGGCGCCGATCACAGACGAGGTCCGTGCCCGGTTTGGGGTGATGAATACACACCTCTCCGAGTCGCTGGATGGCGTGGAAGTGGTGAAGGGCGCCGCGCAGGAAAACGAGGAGGTGGATCGCTTCGTGGTGAATGCCCGGCGCGTGCGGGATGCATTCGTGCAACAGGGTGATTTGGAGGGGCGCTATACTGCGATGCTCCTGCTCGGCTCTGCCTACGCCTTTGGTTTGTTTCACGCGCTCCTGCTCTTTCGCAGCGGCACGCTGGATGTCGGCGCCGTCGTGGCTTACTTTGGCTTGCTCCGTTTGCTGGATTTCCCCACGTTTGTCTCTACATTTGCCTATTCCCAGATTTCTTCGGGTCTTTCCAGCGCACGCCGCATCTTGGATCTCATGAACCGCGAAACCAACCTGGATCAGAACGTGCAGGGGTATGCCGATGCGATGAAAGGCGAAGTGGAGTTTCGCAATGTGAGTTTCTCATACGACCTTAGCAATCTGAATGGCAAGAATCCCTCACAGGACGAAGTGCTCCAAAACATTTCCTTTAAGGTGAAGCCCGGCCAAACAGTTGCGATTGTTGGACAAACGGGTGCTGGAAAAACGTCCCTGGTGAAACTCATCAATCGCACCTATGATGTCACGCAGGGTCAAGTCCTAGTGGATGGTGTAGACGTCCGTGATTGGAACCTGGCTGCCCTCCGTTCACAGATCTCGATGATCGAACAGGATATTTTTCTTTTTTCACGATCAGTCAGTGACAATATTGCCTTTGGGAGGCCCGAGTCTACGCAGCGTCAGATCGAGACGGCAGCCGAGTTCGCGCAAGCGGACGACTTCATCCAAACGTTTGACAAAGGTTACGCCACCGTCGTTGGCGAGCGCGGCGTCACGCTCTCCGGGGGGCAGCGCCAGCGGCTCGCTCTGGCGCGAGCCTTTCTGACCGATCCATATATTTTGATTTTGGACGACTCCACCTCGGCAATCGACTCGGCTACCGAGGATAAGATCCAGCGCGCGATTTCCAACGCGGCGCGCGGACGGACGACGTTCATCATCACGCACCGCCTTTCTCAGATCCGCTGGGCAGATTTGATCATCGTCCTTCGGAAAGGCAGGATCGCCGCCATCGGCACGCATGACGAGTTGATGAAAACTTCCGAAGCATATTCGAGGATCTTTAGAGAGTAGATCATCGAACTTCGATATTCGAGGACGTATGGGTTTCTTTTCCGGACTAAACGACGAAAAATACGACCGCCAGTATACCGACCGTGAGCTAATGCGGCGGATCTTTGCATACTTCAAGCCGCAGACCGCGCGGCTCATGTGGGTGATTTTGTTTGTTTTCCTGGTGGCGGGTATCAGCGCGGCGCTGCCGGTTGTGGTGGCACGCATGGTGGACCTGCTTAAAGAGCAGCCCTCCTTGCAGGCGATCAGCCTGGTGGGTCTGACGCTCTTCGTGATCGGTGTGGGGATATGGGGCTTGAACTGGGCGCGGCGGAGCCTTGTGGCACGCGCGGTAGGCGATGTGGTTCTTGAACTGCGGACGCGCGCCTTCCGTGCCGCGGCAGAACATGACCTGTCTTTCTATGATCAGTTTTCCTCCGGACGCATCGTTTCCCGCATTACCTCTGATACCAATGATTTTGGTCAATTGGTGGTGATCGTCACGGAGGTCGGTTGGCAGATTGTTCAGGCGGTCATTCTGGGTGTGGTCCTGTTCCGCACCGACCTGAAATTATCCCTGATGCTGCTTGTATTTCTCCCGATCATCTTTGCCATCGCAGCCGGTTTTCGGGCGATGGCGCGGCGTGTCACAAAACGCGGGATGAAGGCGATGTCTGATGTCAACGCGGCGATCAAAGAGACAATCAGCGGCATCTCGATCGCCAAGAATTTCCGGCAGGAAGAAAGCATCTTCCGATCATTCGACGAGTCCAACCAGCAGTCGTACCAGGTCAATGTGCAGCGCGGCTTTGTGCTCTCGATGGTGTTTCCCACGCTCAATGCGTTGGGCGGCGTCTTCATCGCGATCCTCATCTACGTGGGCGGGCTGAGCGCAGCGCAGGGAATTGTCACAGTGGGAGCGTGGTATCTTTTCATCATGAGCCTCGACCAGTTCTTCTTCCCGGTACTCAACCTTTCGGCGTTCTGGGCGCAGATCCAGGCGGGGCTTTCGGCAGCGGAGCGCGCCTTCGCACTGATCGACGCCGACCCGAACGTGGTCCAAACGAATACACGCGATGTGCCCACGCTCAAGGGGAAAATCCATTTCGACGAAGTGCACTTCCGCTATGCGGACAACGAGCCGGTACTTACGGGTTTCAACCTGTTTGTGCCACCTGGGGAGACTCTGGCGCTGGTGGGGCATACCGGCGCGGGGAAGTCATCCATCGCGAAGTTGGTGGCGCGCTTCTACGAATTTCAGCAGGGACAGTTGCTGATCGACGATCAGGACATCCGCACGTTCGACCTGGCACAGTACCGCCGCCAGCTGGGGATCGTGTCGCAGGTGCCGTTCCTGTTCTCTGGCACGGTGGCAGATAACATCCGTTATGCCGCGCCGGACGTGAGTGACGAAGACATCCTGACCATGGCGCGCAAGATCGGTGAGGGGGAATGGCTGGAGACGCTCCCGAACGGGATCCAGACCGAGGTCGGGGAACGCGGCGGGCGCCTTTCGATGGGGCAGCGTCAGCTCGTGGCATTGATGCGCGTCCTGATGCAGAAGCCGGCGATCTTCATCCTGGATGAAGCGACAGCCAGCATTGACCCATTCACCGAATGGCAGATCCAACAAGCGCTGAACCTGATCCTGAAACATTCGACGAGCATCCTGATCGCCCACCGTTTATCCACCGTCAAAGCCGCGGACCGTATCGTTGTGATGGAAAAAGGTAAAATTATCGAAGAGGGAAATCACAATGGCTTGCTTGAGCAGGGCGGGCATTACGCCACCCTCTACAATACCTATTTCCGGCACCAGAGCCTGGCGTATGTGGAGAAAGCAAGGGAACTGGTGGGCGATGATTGAAAACGGACGGCGTATGCCGTCCGTTTTTTATACATGCCGTGTGCTGCGAGGGTCTAGCGCATCCCGCAGACCATCCCCGATAAAGTTGATACAAAGTACGGTCAGCAAAATCAACAGCCCCGGGAAAAACCAGAGCCAGGGCGCAGTTTGGATATATTTGACTGCACTATCCAGCATGTTGCCCCAGCTAGCAGTCGGTGTTTGAACACCTAAGCCTAAAAAGCTTACATACGATTCCGTCAAAATGGCGCCGGAAACGCCCAAGGTGGCGGAGACGATGATGGGGGCAATGGTATTCGGTAAAAGATGGCGGAAGATGATGCGGGCATCAGAAACCCCGAGCGCGCGCGAAGCCGAAATGTAATCGAGCTCCTTTAGAGATAAGACATTGGCGCGCACGATCCGCGCCAGATACATCCAGCTCGTAAAGCCAATAACCAGAATGATTACGATGACACTCCCGCTAAGAGAGCGCCCGAGTATCTCGACCTCGGGGATGATTCCCCCGAGAGCTTTTCCCAGCACAATCAGCAAAAACAGGCTGGGGATAATCAGCATGGCTTCGGTAATGCG
>JAICRQ010000587.1 GCA_025966435.1 Anaerolineales bacterium
ACAACCTGAGCTGCCCCTTGAATTTGTGCTTCGAGCACAGCCAGTTCCTCCTGCGGGTCCTGCGTGGAGGCGAGAACAGCTTCGGTGACGATGGTTTCACACATCGTGGAGGCAGTTTCAGCCAGAGTCATGGGCGTGAGTTGCTGAAGGGCGGTTTTATCTGCCTGAAATGCGCATTCGTTGTGGAAGGCATGTCCCAGCTCATGTGCTAATGTGCTGACTTGATCGAACGAACCATCGAAATTTGACAGGATCCGGCTTTCTTTGACACCGTCCAGTCCCATACAGAATGCGCCGCCGCGTTTGCCTTCACGCTGCTCAGCGTCGATCCAGTTGTTATCGAAGGCGCGTTGGGTAAATGCCGCGAGGTCAGGCGAGAACTTCGCGAAGTTCTCAACGATAAAATCCCGTGCTTCCTCAAAGGAGTAGACCTTGTCTGTTTTTCCTACGGGAGCGAAGAGGTCCCACCAGGCGAGCTTTTCCTTACCGATTTTTTTCGCCTTGGCATTGAAATACCTGCGGAACATGGGGAAGGAATCCTTCATGGCAGCCAGCATGGCTTCGAGCGTTTTACGGTCCATGCGCGCCGCATCTAACGAAGAATGGATCGCGTCCTTGCGCCCCCGCTTTTTGTTCAGTGTGTTCGCCTCCCCCTTGACGCCGTTCAAGCACGCTGCCAGCGTCTCCTTGACTTCCTCCCAGGCTTTGTTTTCCGCCTCATACGCGCGCCGGCGCGTGTCTTCGTCGGGATGTGAGCGCAGGTTGATCAGTGCTGGCATGGGCAATTTTTGGGTTTTGCCGTCCAGCTCGAAATCCACCGAAAGCTGGGAGGTGACAATCCCCTGAAGTTTGCCAAAGGCGTTGCCGCCGCTCAAAGATAGTTCCGCAGCCAGGGCCTCCTCAGCCTCACTCATTAAGTATTTGCTTTGTTCAGCCGCTTCCTGCAGCATAAACGCATGCGCCGCGGCAGAGTGATCCTTATCGATGATTTTGTCCAGCTTCGGCGCGATCTTCCCAAGCCAGGCGGTGAACTGAGTCATCAACTGGCTCATCGGCAAGCTGGCTTGCTCGAACTCGGAAAGCGTCTTCATGGCGACTTTATCGCGGGAATCCGTCGTGACATACGAATATATAAACGGCGCAATCGTAGACGAAAGCGTCTGGATCTTGTTAATTTGGTCGATGGCTTTGCCTACGAGCGGCGCGAGGTCTTTGGATTTGGTCTTGGCGTCTGTTTTACTCACTTTGTTCTTGAAGAACTTTTCCAGCGCGGCAACCTGCTTCTTGTAATCCTCGACTGCAGCTTTAAACTCGTTTGATTCAAGGGACGGGTAAACGTTGGAAAGGTCCCAACGTGGGGCAGAGACGGTCATGTGTTTCTCCTGAAAATGAGATGCGATAAGTATATCAAAATGAATATGATTTTAGATGGACGTTCCCTGTCCCAATGCCACGGTTTCTTTCACTATTGTCTTGTCTTGCTTGCCTTTTGTTTCTAAAGCCTATACAATGAAAACACGTAAATTTGTGGAGGTATTATGAGACAGGACCGTTTCCTCACAGGCATTCTGATCGGCATCGCAGTTCTGGTCGTGGTCGCATTGGCTGTGTTTTTTATGCGCCAGGGCTCACAATCCTATATCTCGGAAGAAGTGCCTGAGGGCGTGGTCCACAATTATGTGCTGGCGGTGCTGAACGACGATTACGAGAAAGCCTATGGCTACCTCGCCGACCTCGATAACAAACCGACCTATGAGCAATTTCGTGATGCGTTCCTGACGGGGGTGGTCAACCCGAACAACGCTGCGGTGGACATTGGCGACTCTGAGATCACCGACGAGAGTGCCTCCGTCGAAGTTGCCTTGATTTACAACCCCAGCGACCCGTTCTCGACGGGCTATCGCGATGTGCAGCGCGCGATCCTGGTGAGCCAGAGCGGCGCCTGGAAGTTGAGTTCCATGCCCTGTTATTATTTCTGGGATTGCAGCTGGTATCCGCAGGAACCGATCCCATAAGCCAGCAAAAGGAATGTCATTGTGAAATCCATTCGGCGCTTATATTTTTATCTTGTTGCTTTTATCAGTATCGAGGTGGTTTTGTGGGGGCTGGTTGGCTTGCTGCGCTCCGTTGCCGATGACGCAATCTCCGGCGGTGCTGACGCGCTCGCGCAAGCCCTGGCATTGATCCTGGTTGGCGTGCCGATTTTTCTGGTCCACTGGCTGTGGGTTCAGCGTGCTGCTGCGCGTGATGAAGAAGAAAAGACGGCTACTCTGCGTGCCGTCTTCTTTTATGCGATATTGCTTGCAACCCTGATCCCTGTTGTGCAAAACCTGCTTTCCTTCAT
>JAICRQ010000449.1 GCA_025966435.1 Anaerolineales bacterium
CCACGGCAGGGCAGTCGCGCCTTTGACTTCCGTTGCCACTTCCACGCGTGTATCGGCTAACCTGTGACGTAGTGTTGCCCACAGGTCACCCGTATCACGGTTGGCTTCAAAGATTTTCTCAAACAGTTCGATTCCCAAATCCCGCATGCGCCCCTCAATTCGCTCCGCGATCTCCGGTGCTGGATCGAGCGGATATTGCAGATAATCCTCCAGATACCAGCGCAGATCCGCGCGGTCCTGGTCGGTCATCCTAAATTCGAAGCGCGCTTCGGGAGTCTGGCGCGTGCCATCGTTATCCTCGAACGCCATTTCGATTCTATAGTTGTCTTCTTTTTCAATGTGTTGTGTCAAGCGAAGCAAAGACATGTTTTAATCTCCCGAAGTTTACGCGAATTATTTCTCCCCCACGACCCATCTCAGCCGATCCTGTTCCGTCTCCGGTGTCGAGACGCGAATAGGACCAAACCTGCCTTCGGCATTCACCGTCAACTCCAATGTCGCCCGCGCAGTCTTCATACCATCCGGCAGGGACAGGATCGCCACCATGCGCCTGCTCCCCGTTAGCGGGTACTTTGCATGTGCCGAATACCGCCAGCAAAGTTTTGGCTCGTGCAAGCCTTCCACATGCACAACAGGGATCACGCTGCCCAGATCAAACTTCGCCTCCGCTTTTGCAAGCGAAGCATCCGTCGTCCCAAACTTGAAGTCGGGGCCAATGCCAAGAGTTACTGAATCATCTGTAGTGATGGTTTGCTCGCGTGGGAACGCATCAAAGACCACCGCTTTCTTATCTCCCTGCCTTCCAAGAGTCAGGCAAAAATCAGACGAGGTCACTTTGATATTTCCGCGTGGGCTGAGCGTAAATGCAAGTTGTACTAGATAAAAACGATTGCCGCCGACGGGTTGCTTCCAATTCCCTCCCAACATTTCCCCGTCCGCCCACTGAAAAGGTTCACCGATACTGGCAAGTACAGTTTCTGTGCCCCGGTATGCCACTGCCGGTTGTTCGAGCGCCCCTTCCCACAAGGTTTTTGTCTCACGAAACTGAAGTTCCATACCCTCCTGCCTTTCTCGGTACTGATTACGACCTTCAACTTATAGACTTTTTTACATCGGCTTGGTTCGAGATTCCGATGTCGTATTTATTCCACTTAACCTACCAAACCCAATAGTTGCTTTATTATACGCCTACAAGATGCATTAGGGAAATTCCTTATTGTTCCTGTAATGATTTCTCGATACCATCGTTTTCATCAATGACGGGAAAGTTCGTTATGAAGCAATTGCTCAAAAACAAGGAGAAACCTAATTTTTCAGGAGCATTTTGAAAGACCCCACTCTGCCTGGCAAGTGTATCGTCTGCCAATCATCATGGGGCTAGTTTTCAGTTTGTCCAGTAGCTTCACCCCCGTGCAGGCTCAGTCCACGCTGTGCGGCAATGGATCTCCTCCCGATTATGGCTTCTCGTATGCTTCGCTGCAGCCCCATTGGACGGTCGGTTGGGAACTCTACGCCTCGGAGCAGGCAGTCAACCGAGTGGACAGGGTCCTTGACCGGCTGGACGAAGATGCGATTGCACAGACGATGATCCTCATCCTGCCAGAAGACCAGGTTGGTATTCGGACCAACTGCGCGGTACATTTCCTGCGTTACATGAAACTTGGCTTGCCCACCGGCAGCCGCAAAGACAACGGTTTTGTTTTCCTGATCGTTGTGGAACCCGATCGCATCGATGTGCATTACGCTGTAGGGTTGGGCTTACCGGCGCTCACCGCTCCTGAGTTGACGAACATCAACCGTGCTGCTGAGGCTACCTACCAATCCACACAGAGTATGGATCAAACCCTGACGACTCTGGTGAGCGAGTTCAACATTGTTGCACGCACGAACTATGACCCTGTGCCTTCCCCGGTGTCGACACCAGAGGTTGTCGATCAACCTGCCGGACCGGCAGCCCTTGTGTTACTCTGCGGTCAAATGTGTCTGGGACTCTTCCTGTTTTTATTTCTCTTATGGATGTTCAGCCAAATGGGCGGAGGCGGTACCAGGTACTACCCTCCCAACTATGGTCCCTGGGGAGGAAGTCCTTGGGGCGGCAGTCCCTGGCGAGGCGGAGTTCGAGGCTTCCCCTCGGGCGGAGGAAGAGGTTTTCCGAGTCCTCGAATGCGGGGTGGGAGCGGGAGTGGTCGCTCGGGACGCACTAATTAATACATAAGGAGATACGATATGAAACTTCATAATCATCGTGCCATTTCCATGTTTGCCGCGCTCGTTATCCTCGTTCAGGTAACCGGTTGTAATCTTCTCCGGTCTGGCGCGAACGAATATAACGACCTGGTGGCACTGGTACAGGGTGTGCAGGCAGCAGCCTCTAACTTCCAGTTAGTTACGGATACACAATACGCAAAGATTCAAGCCAGAACACAAATTACCAAAGACTATTACGATGCCGTAAGCAACAGCGGTGAAGTATGGACAGGCAACTTCCGCTCGGAGCAGGAACTGTTGAATGAGCTGCTGAGGAACTATCGCGATGAAAACGGCCAGCCCCTGGATCCCACCGAGCTCAATTTGGATGCTCTACAGGAGAAGGGCGCCTTACCAGATGGTTTGGGGGAGGGTTTTACACTTTTTGTCAATGCCGTTGTGCAGGCACCTCCGCCGGTACCAGATCCTCAGGTTACTCTGGCATTAGGGGACACCATCGATGAGGGAATGAACACCATTCAACTGGCTGGCACAGACTGGAATGATGCCGTCAGAGCCTACAACACCCGCCGGTCACAGATACCGGGGGAGGTGGTGGCACGTGTCTCTGAGTATTTCGGTTTTGAGCTGCCCGTCGCCTTCCCCTATTATCAGGGCGCCAGCCCCGGCGCGCCTGTCCAGAATCCATTGGCGACACCGTCAACGCCGACCCCGTGATATTCACGTCTAGCAGGGTTTATTCAACCTTATCCCGGTAGTCCTCATCATCCAATACTGTTCCGTATGGATAGACCGGACGGTCCTTGCGGTTGCCGTTGCTGAAAATGCCTGAAAAGAGCGGATGAATGCACAACTGGTCGTTGTGGCTGATAGTCAGCTCGTGGGCGACGGTGTATTCAAAATTGCCTTTGATGTACACGTCTGAGTCCTTACCCGGGATCACCCGTCCCAACGCGCCGATCTCAATCAGCATGCGCTGGAAATCAAACATGTTGTCACCACCGAAGACCGCCTTACCATGACGAGTGAAGATCTGGTGCAGCTCCCCCACCGAGAACTTATGCCCGAGCTGAGGCAGGCAACGTTTGCAGGTAATTTCGGCTGTGGGATGAATCAGCTTGAAGGCAACGAAAATCTCACTGACAATGAATTCTTCCACTCTACGGATGCCATTGATAATTTTCGTTTCCGGGATCGGAAAGGGATTCGAACCCGGCACAACACTCAGACCTTTGAAGATCGAGTTCAGCAGCATCAGGAAGTGACGCGGCAACAACTGTGTATGACGCA
>JAICRQ010000526.1 GCA_025966435.1 Anaerolineales bacterium
ATCATTGCAGGCTTGGAGGAAGGGGATTCAGGTTCCGTCTCGTTTGACGGGCGCGACCTTGCTTCGACGCCAGCGCACCTGCGGGATTTCGGCCTGGTTTTTCAGGATTACGCGCTTTTCCCGCACCTCGATGTGAGCGAAAACGTAGCGTTTGGCTTGAAGATGCGCCGACTGCCACAGAACGAGATTGCAGAGCGCGTAGCCAACTCATTGGAGACGGTGAACCTGCGGGGGTTTGAGAAAAGGCAGGTGACCGATCTCTCTGGTGGCGAACAGCAACGCGTTGCCCTGGCGCGCGCCCTGGCAACGAGACCGCGGTTGCTGATGTTCGATGAGCCTCTCGGTGCCCTGGACCGGACGTTGCGCGAAGACCTGCTCAACGAATTACGGTCTATTTTGCAGCAAACAAACATCCCGGCGATCTACGTCACACACGATCAGGAAGAAGCCTTTGCGATGGCAGACCGGATTCTGATTCTGCACGGCGGTGAAATCGTCCGGGAAGGGGCGCCAGCGGATGTGTGGGCGAATCCGGAGTCCGGGTTTGTGGCGAGGTTTCTTGGGCTGGGAAATGTTTTTGATGGGATAATAAGAGAAAAGATGGATGGCGGGTGGAAAGTGGAAACTGCTTTTGGAGTGTTTACCGTTCGCTGTGAGCACGGGCACCAGAAGGGCGATTCCGTTCATTTGTTAGTGCGTCCGCATTCGGTGGATGAAGGACGGAACGTCATCCAGGGTACTGTCACCGATGCGATCTTTCAGCAAGATCGATTTAAGGTCAGCTTGAAAAACGGACTCTATTTTTATCTACCTAGCGCGCCGAAGGTGGGGGAGAGGATCGAAGTGTCTGTTAAGGTAGAATGTCTCGTATGAAAACAAGCGAAGCACGCCGCGGAGCAGCAATGCGGATTAAGGTACACAAAAAGAACCCTGCGGGTGACATAACATACGAATATGAGGGCACCCTGTTGAGTCAGGATGAACATTGCTTTGTGCTCGAAGCCCTATTCGACCGCCCAGATATGCCGTTCATGGATGTCGTGTTTAAAACAGGGGATCGTTTTGTTGAATATTATTATACAGAGCGCTGGTACAACATTTTCGTCGTTTACGACCGTGACGATAGCAGATTAAAAGGCTGGTACTGCAACATCGGCAAGCCGGCTGTGTTTGAAGATGGGATTGTTTCGTATGTTGATCTTGCTCTGGACCTGTGGGTTTCCACGAGCGGGCAGCAGACTGTTTTGGATGAAGATGAATTCGAAGCCCTTGAGTTAGAGGAAGAGTTAAGAACTGGAGCGTTAATGGGATTGGACGGTTTGAAACAGCTTTTCTTAAACGGCAAACCTCCGATGTAGCTCGGAGGTTTGTTCATTTTCGATTTTGTCTGGATTTGTCTATTGCAGTTGAAGACCCTGCATAATGGCATCACCATACTGCCAGAGAAGACCCAATCCGATACAGCAGCAGCACAATACAACAGCGGCTACAATGGCAATAATGAGTGTATTGTTGTTCTTTCTGGGTTCTTCCGGGGCGGGGGTGAGCGGCGGTGTTTCCATATGTTCCTCCAAATAATGACAGAATAACGAGCTACGACGGGCAGATTATATCAGGTTGTCCTTCTGTTCGCGCGCCTGTAAAGCCAGTAAATGATGAATGCTGCCAGCACGATCATTAACGTGCCCACAAGAACAGGCAGAGCGATTGCCAGGAAGGAAAGAACCGTGGAAACTACATCTTCAGCAATGGAGACCGGGATGTTTCCCGCGCCGCCTGTCGTTGCGGTGACCACAGGTCGAACGGCACCTGCCTTGGCAACATGTACCGTCCCTGCCACGAGCAAGCCGGCTGCCAACGAGAGCACGGGACTAACGTCCGTAATAACATTCGCGCTAGCAGCAAAAGCAATTGCCCCGGCAGCCGGGCGGATAAGCGTCTGAATCAGGTCATTGATATGGTTGACCGCTGGGACCTTGTCTGCCAGCATTTCGATGATGACGAGCGCGCATAGCAGTAAAATGATCCCGGGGTGCGCCAGTGTATCCCAGGGCTGGTTGAGATTGATCAAGTTCGTGTAGCGCGCGAGTAGCCCCACAAGCAGCAAAGGGATGTAGGCATTAAGTCCCGCCGAGGCGGATAACCCAAACGCTGTGAATATACCAGTTAATAAATCCATACTTCCTCCAATCTTTCGCATGGTTCCATAAGCAGTTGTACTGCGAATGGCAGCGATGCAATCGCGCAAACAAGCTTAACCGAGAGGGAAGGCTCCCCACGTTCCGGTCAGTTGGAATCGGAACAAATCAATCATACCGATCATCAGGAAAGCAAGCGTTGTCCCGCCCAAGAAAGGCATCCACATTTGCTTTAGAGAGGTAAACTCATTTTCCTGTCGCATGACCAGAAGCCAGACCATGCTAAAGACCATGACCAGTAAAGCTAGAACGCCTAGCACGCTCAAAATTGCAACGGGATACAGAAACACTGGGCTTTCTGTGAGAACGAGCAGGTCAATGAGGAGAATGATGCCGACCAGGATACCCAGTTTTTTCCAGGTTAGAGCGCGTTCCGGATCGGCGTTTTTCCACGCGCTCTGATTAAACGCCGGGTAGAGAATGGACGCCAAGGCGATGCCCATTCCACTGCCGGTCAGAAGGCGCAAGGTGTTATTCGGGATGTACAAATTGGGGATGTGATCGAGCGAGCCGCCGGAAGTTTGTTTGAATAGATAAAAGAAGGAATTCATGCCATCAATTCCGAAGGCAGCCAGGAAGAATAACAACGGCGCGCCAAGCCTCCAGCCGGGCATGCCGCTTTTCCTGGGGCTCACGATCGCAAAAAAGAGCAGCGAAATAGCGG
>JAICRQ010000234.1 GCA_025966435.1 Anaerolineales bacterium
GGATGTCGAGGAAGGCTACCGCCGGCTCGTGGAAGTGACAATTCCTTATACCGAGACCTGGCGCACGAGCAAAGCCTACGGCTGGCAAAAGCTTGGTTTCCGCCTGTATTATGGATCGGTTCACTGGGCGGAAGCGATCGAGGAAGGTCCCAACGGCAAGCCTTGGTATCGCATTTATGATGATCTGACAGGCTTTCCTTATTATGTTGACCCGATGCATGTCCGCGCCATCCCGCTTAGTGACATGGCGCCGATCACCCCTGAAGTCCCACTCGAAAAGAAGCGAATTGAAGTCAATCTGACGATGCAGACTTTGACAGCATATGAGGACGATAAAGAAGTATTCAAGACGACGATCTCGTCTGGTATCCTGAACGGTCCGCGCGGGGCAGATGGTCTTTCGACGAAGACTCCCCAGGGCGACTTCCGCATACTGGATAAGATGCCAAACAAGCACATGGGCAATGGCAATCTGTTCGCCGATGCAGATGATTACGAGCTGCCAGGTGTTCCCTGGACACTTTTCTTCACCCCTCAGGGACATGCCTTCCATGGCACCTACTGGCACGAGAATTTTGGCGTACCCATGAGCCGCGGCTGCGTCAACATGCGCACCGACGAAGCCAGATGGCTCTTCCGCTGGACGCTACCACAACATGAAATCGGCAAGACCATCAATCGCGGGTATGGCACTCTTGTGCAAATCCATTACTAACCATGCCTGAACTTACCTGGGTGGGAAAAAAACTCACGCAAAGTGAGCCTGCTTCCATTGTTAAAGACTCGATCCTTTACCCCAATGGATGTGGCTATCCAGACACCGCTCCCGCCAATCGCTTGATTTTAGGGGATAACCTATCCTTAATGACCGCGTTGCTGCCCGAATATGAGGGGCAGGTCCATCTCATCTACGCGGACCCACCATTTTTTACCAACCGAAAATACCCGGCACGCATTGGGCGTGGAGAGGACTCGCGGAAACCTGCAGTGTGGAAGCTGGCAGAGGGTTACCATGACCATTGGGACAACCTGGATTCGTATCTTGATTTTCTCTACCAACGGCTCACGCTGATGTATCGCCTGCTTTCACCGAATGGGACTCTTTATCTCCATCTTGACTGGCACGCGGATGCATATGCTCGTTTGCTGCTCGATGAAATTTTCGGTGCCGACCATTTGCTGAATGAAATTATCTGGGCATATCATGGCCCTTCGCCTATTCGCCGTGCGTTCAATCGTAAGCATGACACGATCCTGGCGTATGTGAAAGCGGAAGATTACACGTTCAACGTTGATGCGGTCCGCGAGCCATATAACCAGAATACAGTAAAGACATTTAATTCTTCACCCAAAGCCGGGTTTGGGAAAATGCCTGATCTGGCGCGCGGTAAGGTGCCCGAGGACTGGTGGTATTTTCCCGTCATTGCCCGGTTGCATAATGAGCGTACGGGTTATCCCACACAAAAGCCTGTTGCGTTACTGGAACGAATCGTGTTGGCCTCCTCAAACCCCGGCGACTTGGTTGCTGACTTTTTCTGCGGATCCGGAACTACGCCGTTCGTTGCTATCCGGCACGGACGCAGGTATCTTGCCTGTGATGAAACGTACCGGGCGATTCACACCACCCGCAACCGACTCATTGATTCCGAAGTGGCCTTTTCACTGGAACATGACTCCCGTTTTTTGGTTCCCGTCTTGCCGGCTCCGAAAACGACAAAAGTGCGCGTACAAAACGAAACAGTTGTGCTGGAAACAAATCTCGAACTTGATTACTGGGAGATCGATCCAAATTGGGACGGGGTGACCTTCAAGAGTGCTGCACAGGCGAGTCGTCCACTTCGGAATGGAAGGATTCCCAGTGAATTAAAAATAAAAGCCGGCAGCAACCTGTGCGTCCGGCTTGTGACCTCTCAGGGGAAACTCTTTCAGCTAAACGTCTAAGCGATATCCGACGCCGCGGATGGTCTTGAGAAATTTGGGGTTATCGGGGTCAAGCTCGATAGCGCGCCGTAGCCAGGAAATATGCACGTCGAGCGTGCGCGTGTCGCCGGTGTAATTTGTCTCCCAGACTTTTTTGAATAATGCTTCACGTTCGACAACTTCACCATGCTTGTCCATCAGGATTTGCAACAGGGTGATTAAACGTGGGGTAAGCTTTGTGTTCTTGTCCAAACTGCGAACGCGGCGATTTTCCAGATCCAGGCGGATGGGTCCCACGCTCACGATGTTATCTCCATCCCCTGGCATAAGAGCCTTGATACGGTTCACCAGCTTTTGTACGGTAAAAGGTAATGCCAGAATAGAATCAGCCAGTTCCTTATCCACGGATTTTTGATCGTTTTCTACAATTAAGATGATGGGTACTTTTGAGTCTTTCTTGCGAATCGACGAACAGATCCGAATCCCTGTGCTTCTCATGGACGGCGCATTGACAATCACAAGACTGGGGTTGGTTTGTTTCAACTGTGAAACAGCTTCGCTGCCATTTTGTGCCGAAACAACATCAAATCCCTTCTTTTGCAAGTCTTGCGCAAAAGAAGGGATTTCTGCATGTCTTCCTTCGATAACCAAAAGGGTGGTCTTCTTCATTTATGAAAATAAAACGGCGGCGGTGTCGTGCTATCACCGCAACAAAATCATTATACCTTAAATCTTAACAAAAGTTTTCCCGCGGCGCGGGATCTTTGAGTTGCAAGGAGATTGAAATCTTCGCCGCTTGGTTTGCAAAGACGTCAGCTATCTGTTTGAAATTGTATGAGAAGTTTTCATCAAACACGAGGATATAACGCGGTACCCTGTAAGGTAGCGCCGATTAAACTACAAACTCAAAATATTATCAAGATAAAAATCACGAAATATATACAAAGGAACTATTATATAAAGTTAACACTCTATCGCTTGACGTGACATAGCAGACATGGTATTATCGGCGGGCTCAACCAATCGATGCGGGGTGGAGCAGTGGCAGCTCGTCGGGCTCATAACCCGAAGGTCGCAGGTTCAAGTCCTGCCCCCGCTACTTTTTGAAAACCATAGCTTTCGAAGCTATGGTTTTTGCTTAAGGCTGCAAGGGAAACTCAAAGCAAAGAGCAAAACCCACATTTGGGATTTAATCAGAATCCACCGAACTGCGTAGAAGAAATACGTAGTTCAGTGGTTGCTATGGCGCGCTTGCGTGGGTATAGTCTGCCTGACATGAATAATAAATCTTCCCTCGTCCCTTCATTCCGAATCCACCTTGCGGTCGATGGTTCGGATCATGCGATGGCGGCTACACAGCTTGTCAGTGATCTGCCTTTGCCTCGACACAGCCGCATAACAATTCTGGGTGTAGTTCCCCCGGGTCAATCACGGTATGAATCTAAAATGCGTGCGGCTCTCATGCAGGCAGAAAAGATCCTTGGCAGGAAAGCAGTTGAGACGGAGTCTGTATTACTGTATGGTCACGCCGCCAAACAATTGATCGAGTATGGCAGCGAACATCGCCCTGATCTAATGGTGATAGGGGCGAAAGGGCTGTATGCTACTCTCAAGATCTTGCTAGGAGGTTTGGCACAGCAAGTGGTTGAGCAAGCCCATTGGCCGGTCTTGGTCACGCGAACTCCGTATCGTGGATTGCGACGGGTGCTGCTCGCAGCGGATGGGTCACAGAATTGCCGCCTGACAGCCGAGTACCTGGCTCAGTTCCCGTTGCCGCCTCACGCTGAGATCCAGGTCGTGCATGCTCAACCGGTCCTTGCAGAAACAGAGACACTTGTCCACAGCATGGGTCCTATTGCGTATCTAGCCCCTTCCATGCCACTTCCGCCAGCTCGTCCAGCCGCATCTCATCAACCAGAGCTCCAAAAACAAAAAGGGCGAACTATTCTCGCGGAGACAAGACGGATCTTGGAAGTTGCGGGTCACAAGTCAAAAGGTATCATTCTAGAGGGTGACCCTGCCTCTCAAATCCTGGCGTATTCTGAGTTGAGAGGGATAGATCTAATTGTTGCCGGCTCACGCGGGCTCAGCGCGATTGAGGGATGGTGGTGGGGCAGTGTTTCTCGAAAGTTGGTGCACTATGCACACAGCTCTGTGCTATTTGTGCGAACAGATTCTGAAGACACTAATGAGAAGTAATTTTCAAAGGGTTGAGCGACCTACTTAATGGATGAATAACAGGTTTAAGATGTGAGAAGGTGAAATTCCGGTGCCGGAACAATACAGGATGTATTCGCCCGGATAGCAGGTTTGGAACCGTAGCAGCAAAATAGTCTGGAAGGGATAGATCCAAACTTGGATTTGTCCGCCTCCAGTGAAAGTAGAGCCTCCGTCTTTAGACGGAGGCTCTATAAATTTAAGAGTAAGTCCAGAGGATGTGGTTGCTATAAAAGACCAGGCTCTTAATGTTCGCCTCCGGATGCCTCTGTTTGATAGAGAATTTCCTTGACGCAAATAATGCATGTCCCGTCCGGAGTATCCCACTCAAACTTTCTAACAGAATTAGAATTCGCAGTTTATATGAGCTTTCATTGTAATTGAAATTCTTACCCATCCACCTACATAAAAAGGCGGATTTATCGGATCTCTATTTCCCAGCTGAATGGCGAAAAGCTCAGCAAAATGAGGAGGAATAGTTAAACACTTATCCGATGACATCTCGGGTGGGTTCTGTTATTCTCCCTTTTGAGTACATGTTGTAACAAATCGGTAATGAAATACCCGATCGATGAAAGAAAATTGACTAATGTTAGGCAGGGGCGAGACGGCTAACCATTTGAGAACATCAAGGAGATATCTATGTATCAAAAGATCTTAGTACCGCTGGACGGATCAAAGCAGGCAGAATCCGCGCTGCGTCTGGCGAGTAAACTTGCCAGGATCAGTAATGCGGAAATCACCTTATTGCGTGTCGTCGAGTATCCCTATGAGATGTATTCTACATGCGATTCCAGCACTTTCACGAATCCGAATCAGCCAGATGAAAAGCTGATGGCGGAGAAGGATGCTTTCTGTCGAGAAGCAGAAGACTACTTAAAAGGTCTTGCGTCGATCGTAGAAATGGCCGTGTCCAAAGTCTCCATTGAAGTTAAGGAATGCCCGGTCGTTGATTCAATTCTCAGCACAGTAGAGGAGTCAGAAATCGATCTTATTGTGATGTCAACGGTTGGCCAGGACCGCAATCCATGGCTGATAGGTTCTGTAACGAATCGTATCCTGCGTGAGGCACCCGTACCGATAATCCTGATACGAAACGAATCGCATGACTCGATTCTCGACGGTTCTCGTCAGCAAATTACATCTATGCAAAATGAAGGCTCGATCCATTCTGCTCCGATTTCCCCGCGTGAGCAGGTCGTCCTCGACACTTGATATAAAGCTCAACTGCACTTGACAATAAGCTCATAATGCAGATTACCCACCCGTTCAGAGAAGCAATGGGACAGATTATCCCAAAGATCGCGAGCAAAATGGAATCAAAGCTGATTGACATAAGACCCGCTTCTAGTAATGATATAGCTGCGATGCCAATGGTTGATCAATTGGCGGCATTTGTGGTTGGAACGAAATATGAAGATCTTTCGGAATTAGCTCTCTACCAGGAAAAAGTTCGGATACTGGATGCCTTGGGCTGTGCCATCGGTGCGCTGGATGGTGATCCGATAAAAATGATCCGGGCACAAATCACAGAATTTGGTGGGGAAGGTCTATCTACGCTCATCGGTGGCGGTCGCACAGCGCCAGACCGGGCAGCCCTCTACAACAGCGCCCTGGTTCGCTACCTGGATTTCAATGATAGTTACCTGGCGAAAGGGGAAACCTGTCACCCAAGCGATAACATAGGGGCAGTCCTTGCAGCGTGTGAATATGGAGGTAGTAGTGGGAAAGATCTGCTCACTGCTCTGGCAGTTGCGTACCAGGTGCAGTGCCGGTTGAGCGACGTGGCGCCAGTCCGCGCGGAAGGATTTGATCATAC
>JAICRQ010000559.1 GCA_025966435.1 Anaerolineales bacterium
AAATCTCGAGGAGGATGAGACTCTCCTCGTGCAATCCGGGAAGCCGGTGGTGGTCTTCCGAAGTCACAAGGATGCGCCGAAGGTCTTGATCGCCAACTCCAATCTCGTGCCGCATTGGGCGACCTGGGAACACTTCGACGAGCTTGCCAAAAGAGGACTCATCATGTACGGGCAGATGACAGCAGGTTCGTGGATCTATATTGGCACGCAGGGCATCCTGCAGGGCACGTACGAAACCTTCGGCGCGCTCGCGAAACTCAAACGCTGGAGATCTCTCAAGGGGAAGGTTGTACTAACAGCCGGTCTCGGCGGGATGGGCGGCGCGCAGCCGCTGGCAATCACAATGAACGAAGGTGTAGGACTCATCGTCGAAGTGGACCCCGAGCGCGCTGAACGCCGCCGCGCTATTGGCTATGTGGATACAGTTGTCGATACACTGGAAGAAGCGATGACACTGGTGGAGGAAGCGAAAGAACAGCAGATACCTAAGTCCATTGGCTTGATCGGCAACGCCGCGGATGTATATAGTGAACTCGTCGGGCGCGGTGTCGTGCCAGATGTAGTGACCGATCAAACATCTGCGCATGAGGCGCTGTTCTACATTCCATCCGGTGTATCTGTGACGGCTGCAAATGAGCTGCGAACGTCCGACCCGGAAACATACAAACGGATGGCGATGGATTCGATGTCACAGCACGTGCGCGCCATGCTGGATTTTCAACGCGCGGGTGCAGAGGTCTTCGATTATGGCAACAACATCCGCCAGCAGGCATATAACAACGGCGTGACAGATGCGTTTGAGTTCCCAGGCTTTGTGCCTGCGTACATCCGTCCGCTGTTTTGCGAGGGCAAGGGACCGTTCCGCTGGGTGGCACTCTCGGGAGATCCGGACGATATTTACGCAACCGATGAAGCCATCATGGACTTGTTCCCGGAGGATGGGCATCTCAGACGCTGGCTGAAGATGGCGCGGGAGAAAATCCCGTTTCAGGGACTGCCAGCGCGTATCTGCTGGCTCGGGTATGGCGAGAGAGTCAGGGCGGGACTCAAATTCAATGAGCTGGTCGCAAGCGGAAATGTAAAAGCGCCGATCGTCATCGGACGCGATCATTTGGATTCAGGCTCCGTCGCCTCGCCGAATCGCGAAACCGAATCAATGAAGGATGGCTCAGATGCGATCTCCGATTGGGCGATTCTCAACGCACTGATCAACGCGGTGGGGGGCGCGACCTGGGTCTCGTTCCATCATGGCGGCGGCGTGGGGATGGGGTACAGCCAGCACGCCGGGCAGGTCATCGTGGCAGACGGGACGCCCGAAGCAGCGCGGCGGCTGGAGCGAGTCCTGACCACGGACCCCGGCATGGGAGTCGCGCGGCACGCCGACGCGGGGTATGAAGAAGCCATCATAGCTGCGAAGCGTCACGGGATCAAAATGCCAATGTTGGGGAAGTGAATTACAAAAGTATACAGGAAAACAAGTACATAATTATCTGGGGTAAGAGTAACAGGTAAATCAGGGGTCATCCCGGAAACTCGTTTCCGGGATGACTTTTTTGTTTATCGCATTATACTTTCCCTCTTGACATACTGTATGATATACAGTATCATGCGGTCATAAGGTGAGCAATGGAAAATGATGAACTCGTACAAAACATGTTGTTGGAACTACGGCGCGGGGTGCTGTCTATTGCAGTGCTGAGCCAGCTCAGCAAGGAGGAGTACGGATACTCCCTGCTCAAGGCGCTCTCAGACAAGGGCATGGAGATCGACCAGAGCACGCTCTATCCCCTGCTCCGACGCCTCGAGTCGCAGGGACTGCTCCAGTCCGATTGGCGCATCGTGGATGAAACCCGTCCGCGGCGCTATTACGTGATCAGCTCGCAAGGTAAAGCGGTGCTGGCAAAGCTTAAACGTGAATGGTCCGCCATGGCAGAGACCATGAAACAAATGTTGTCCTAAGGTATGAAGGAGTAAGAAATGGGTCTGATAAACCGATATATTGCGGAAGTCGGTAGGCACCTGCCCGAGAAAGATCGCTCGGACATCGAACCCGAGATCCGCTCGATGATCGAGGATATGCTCGAAGAGCGCGGTCACACGTCCGCGTCTGCAGATGAAATAGCGGTCACAGAGACGCTGGAACAGCTTGGCGACCCCAAGTTGCTCGCCTACAAATATGCGCCGCCGAAGCGCTATCTGATCGGTCCTGAGTGGTATGACGGATACATAAAAATTCTCCAGCGTATATTATTCACCGCAGTCCCTGTTGTGGCTGTCGTAAGGTTTGTCCTGACGCTCACACAGGATCCGCTGGATATTGCAGGTGCACTTGGAGAGGTAGCTTACAGCGTGTTCAATGTGGGAACTCAAATCCTGTTTTGGGTAACGCTCGTCTTTGTCCTCCTGGAACGCTCGGATGAAAAGCCCGATGACCTGCCCAAATCCAGTCCCCGGACGTGGACGATCGCTCAGCTTCCGAAAATGCCTCGAACCCGGCAGATCAGCGTTGTAGAGACCGTGATGAACATTGCCGTCCTGCTCTTCCTGTTGATCTGGATCGCTCTGCCGTTCGCACTGGACCGTTTTCAAGGCGAACCCGTGGCGGT
>JAICRQ010000199.1 GCA_025966435.1 Anaerolineales bacterium
GCTGCCTTCCACGCCAAATTTGATGTTAGGCAGCTCCTGATCGGTGGCAGCTAACAGCGTATTAAGTCGTTGATACCCGTCAATCGAGGCGGGAATCCCCCTTGTGTCTGGTTCACCAATTCCCGGGTCACCCGGATTCGCCGGGACGATCTCTTCGCCTGGCTTGGCGAGAAACGTTTCCCCCTCGGGATTCACGAGCCAGAGTGCATACTCCCCTGTTGGGGACTTAAAAGCCGTCCACGAATAAGACCTGCCTCCCTCACGCAGATACGTTTCGCGTTCGATTAACGGAATCGCTTGTTCCTTGGTCAGGAGATGCCCGTCGCCGTAGTTCGTGAATGCGACATAAATTGTGAAAACGATAGGATAAATCACAAACAGAATGAGAAAGCTGAGTCCGATTGCCATCCAACGGAAGGGATAGGCTTTCGGCACTAGGAAGATCACGTTGAGCATCACCACGATCACAGCCAGCGTAATGGCAAGCTGGTCAAAGCCTTTACTGATCGCATTTTGGATGAACCAGACGGCTGCGGCGTCAAACAGCGCAATTAGAAGAAAACGGGTTATTTTCGACAGGGGTGTTTCTTCTGGCGCAAGGGCACTTTTGGGGCGGGGAGTGGCTGTTGCGATTCCGGCCATGCGGACCTCCTCAATCGATTTTCATACTTTCGCTGGAATGCCAGGTTGACATGTTCGGCTCTCGATGCCGTAACGATGGAATTTAGAAAGGCTGAGGAACACATTTGTGCTCCTCAGCCTTCGTCATTACCTTACTGGTCTACTGCGTGACAATTTCAAGCAGATTTGTCGCCGGATCGTACGTGAATTCTACCGTGCCATCCGCAGCCAGAGAGAAAGGATAGTTGTCGCCATCTGCCACGCCATCCACACCATAGTTCGTGGTCCAGGTGCCATCGAGCGCGACCTTGGCTTCATAATCTCCAGCCGTCAATTCAAACGGACCGCTGTGCCAGAGACCATCTTCGCCCTGGGTCATTGCAGTCGCGGCACAATCTGGCAGCCAGTCTCCCGAGCATCCGGCTTGTGCCTGGTAGGAACCGGGCACGTTGACCATACCGGTCAACGGATTGGCGATCAGGTTGCGGATATTTTCGCCTGCGGTCTGCAGAGCTGCTTCTGGATTATCTTTAGCGTCGCGCGCCAGCACAACAGCATCGTTCCAACTACCCCAGACTGCACCCATCGCGGGAATCGCGGGCATCATAACGGCATTTTCGCCAGCAGCGGCAAATGCCTTGATATCGGGATCCTCGATCTGTTCCAGAGCCGGAAGATAGGCTGGCGGGCGCTGACCCACCTCATAGAGCTTGAGCATGGTTTCTTCGGTGGCAATGAACTCATTCAGGAACGCCTGAGCAAGGAGGACGTTTTCGCTTTGCGCGTTGATAAAGAAGCCCTGCGTGCCGGCGAACGGGACGCCGCCATCGGGGAAGTTCGTAATCGCATACGGCACACCCGACTCACGAATGCGCTGCAGTGCCCACGGACCAGCCATAATGAACGGGACCTTGCCGGTCTCGAACAGCGCATGGTTGTTTGCCCAATCCCAATCGGCGGGCAGGTTGCCATTGGCGACATTCTCAGCCAGCCAGGCGGCGCCTTCGATCATGCCTTCGCTGTCCACGCCGAGGTCTTCGGGATTCCAGTTGCCCTGGTCATCCTGACCGAAGATGAAGCCGCCGAACGAGGTAAAGAGCGGGTAGACATCATAGGTGGTGCCGGTGACAGCCATAATGTAATCGACTTTGCCTTCCGACTTGAGCTGCTCACCGATCGAGACGACTTCGTCCCAGGTGGTGGGGGGCGTCTCAACAAGATCTGTATTGTAGAAGAACGCCAGGTTCTCCGTAGCATACGGCAGACAGTACAGCACACCGTCAAAAGTACAGGCTTCCAGGGCGCGCGGTGCAAAATCGGCAGCCTTCTCACCGAGATCTACCGGTGCAAGCAGACCATTGGCAACCAATGTTCCAGCCTGGTCGTGTGCGATCACGATGATGTCCGGACCTTCGCCCAGCGGCGCGGCGACCTGGAAGTCATCCCGAATCGCGGATTTCAACTCAACAACGAGCTCCAGATTATAGGCAGCCAACACTTCATCTGCCAGGTCCTGGAGGATAGGTGCGCGAGTATCATCCGCCCAGATGCGGAGGGTGCCAGCCGGCTCACCGGCAGGCTGGGTTGCGGCAGGCTCTGTGGCAGCAGGTTCCGTCGCCGCCGGTTCTTCTGTTACAGCGGGGGGTTCGGTTTGTGCAGGCGGCTCCGTCGCAGCGGGCTGACCGCCACCACAGGCGGCGAGTACCATACTGGCGATGAGCAGCACACTGAAAAGCAGCAAAAACTTATTTTTCATCGTTCTCTTCTCCTAACTAGGATAATTTGGATTTCTCAGATTCCTTGTGTCGAATACTATATTTTTACAATTTGTATGCCATCACCTCCATTCCGTAATTATTTGATTCTGCAGTCTGATCAATTTCCAGAGGACGAACCATGTGCTTTGCGAAACTGATGGCTTGGGTCCGCGCGCCGATCAGAGAGAGACGGCGCACAATATCGCGGTGGTGATCCGGACATGATGTAGCAACTTTCTTTGCCGAGGATACTTCCGTTCGATAGAAGATCATGAATAATGACAGTCACCGCGGCTGGCGTTACCCTCGGCCTGTTTGCCAGGTTAGAGCGCGATCCCCTCATCTTTGCGAACCGGACCAAGTCCATAGCCGCGGGTTTGCTAAGATTCATAATATTTAGGTCTATGGGAAGCCAGTAAAACGCAGACAGAGTAACACCTCTGGGTTTGAATTGGTTGTCGCTAGCCTACTTCATGATAGCACAAACGTGAAGAGTATCAAGAGTTTTAACAAAGCCAAATCTTAAGGTTTTTTAACTTAAAGAATACAGGCACAACCAAACGGTTATGCCTGTATAAACGGACGAAATAGCTAATCGTTATCGGATGGCTTCTTCTGTCGCCGCATCGAAGATATGGATGTTGTCCATATTGAATGCAACGGTTGCCTGTTCACCGACGCGCAGCTGCGAACGAGGATCCACACGGGCAACAAATGTATTCTTCCCACTGACCAGATAGAGGAAGATTTCATTCCCCATCAATTCGGTGACATCCACCTTGACGGCGACCTTTTCCGAGTCAATATTCGAGGGAATGAATTCTGCATCGTGAATGTTTTCCGGACGGATACCAAAGATGACGTCTTTACCCACATGGCCTTCATAGGGCTTGGATTTCTTCGGTGGGATCTTCACATTAAAATCGCCAGCATCCACGACTATATGGCCATTGTCTTTTCGCAGCTTGCCAGGGAAGAAGTTCATGGCCGGGGAACCGATGAAACCAGCTACGAAGAGGTTATTCGGATGGTCATACAAGTTTTGCGGCGAATCGAGCTGCTGCAAAACGCCCTTGTTGATGACTGCGATACGGGTTGCCATAGTCATGGCTTCGGTCTGGTCGTGGGTCACGTAAATGAACGTGGTCTGCAGGCGCTGGTGCAGCTTGCTGATCTCGGCGCGCATCGCCACGCGCAGTTTGGCATCCAGGTTGGAGAGCGGTTCATCGAAGAGGAAGACCTTCGGTTCACGCACGATGGCGCGTCCGACCGCCACACGCTGACGCTGACCACCGGAGAGCTGGCGGGGCTTGCGCTCGAGGAAATCTCTGATGCCCAGAATATCGGCTGCTTCGCCCACGCGCCGTTTGATCTCTTCCTTCGGCACTTTGCGCAGTTTCAAGCCGAACGCCATATTGTCATACACAGAAAGATGGGGGTAAAGAGCGTAGGACTGAAAGACCATGGCAATGTCACGATCCTTCGGAGCGATGTCGTTCACGACACGATCACCGATCTTGATGTTCCCGCTCGTGATTTCTTCCAGACCAGCCAGACAGCGCAAAGCGGTTGTCTTGCCGCAGCCGGAAGGACCGACGAGCACCAGGAATTCCTTGTCAGCAACATCGATATTCAAGTTGTTGACAGCCAGCACGTCGCCATATTTTTTGACGACATTTTCGAATGCTACTCTTGCCATGGTATTTGCCTCCGTTTCGTGGGAATATAGTGATCAAATTATACTCCCAGTTTTCTGCAAAGAAAATGAAAAGAGGCAGGAATTTTAGATGAGCGATGCCCAATTATGTGAAACGCAACTGGCTCAAGTCGTTTCCTCTATGACTTGCATCGACGAGTTGGGACGATTTACCAGCCACACACCAAAAAGGATGACGGCACCGCCGAGCAGGGAAGCCGGCGTGATCGCCTCCCCCAGAATAAAAAATGCAACTACCACCGCTACTAGCGGCTCAATGTAAAGAAAGGCACCCGTCTCGGCAGTGGTCAGGGCTTTCAGCGCATCATACCAGGCGATGTATGCCAGGCTGGAACAGAAAATGCCCAGGAACGCCACGCCCATCCAGCCATTAACTGTAAGGTTGTCAATTTCTGCAAGCCCAGTTGTCGTGAAGAATAGTATGGTGGTGAACAGCCAGCCAAAAGCCATCACATAAAACATCATCAGGCTGGCAGGCAGTGATTTCAGCCCGCGGCGTGAGACAGCGGAGAAGATAGCCCAGTTGACGGCGCTGATCAGAATCAGAAAATCTCCTGGTGCACCGAAGCTCCCGATTGAAATGGAATTAAACTCACCTTTCGACACGACGACCAGCACGCCGAGAAATGCAACCAGGATGCCAGACGTCTTCATCCAGCCCAGTTTTTCTTTCAAGAGAAACCAGCCCAGCAATGCCATAAACACAGGTGTGGTGGATACAATCCAGGCGGTGGTGCCTGCTTCCGATGTTTGCAATCCGTTGGACTGGAGCCATTGGTGGAACGTAATGCCGAGAAAGCCCAGCAACGCAAAATAGGCCCACTCGGTTTTCCTGGGCAGCCGAAATTGTTTTTGTAAAACCACAGTCGCACCGAGAATCAATATCCCTAATAAGAACCTCAGCCAGACCACGGCAATAGGGGAAATATCATTCAATACCACCTTGGTGGCAATGAATGAGGCGCCCCAAACGATCACAGCGAACAGCGCCTCTGAATAAACAAAGACTCTTGCGTTGGACATGCCACATCCTTGAAACGAGATTGGGCAATTATAAATCTGGTGTCAGCCCATCCTTTTGACTTCGTTCATCGTTTGTTGTACACTTTTATAATACATACACAGATGAGGAGAGTGTTCCATGGAACGATCTGATTTTCAATATGCACAGGAGAAACTGGCACAGCTCAAGGCAGACTATCAGGTTGACGTGGTTGCGGATTGGGGTGAGAGCGACGGAAAATGGACTCCCGGCGCCTGGACCAAAGCCGAACTGGACAAATTGTACAAAGCGATCAATCTCATGGTGGACGCGATGGGCGGCAAGGAAAAGTTTATCGAGCACCTCGGCGGTGTGACCGTCCGAAAAGCAGATATCGGCACGCACGGGGGAGAGGCGCTTGCCCATCGGGTGAGCCTTTCCATTAAAGGGTCATTCTCCTCCTGGACCGTTGTCCACGAGTTTGCTCATGCCTGGGATGCCAATTACAACTGGCGCCTCTCGCGCCTGCTTGAGAAATACACGGGTGGCTTCACCAGTCCATTCTTAGCCGGCATCCTGAAAGTGGCAGGCCTTTCCGATACGGAGCGTTTTCGTCCGGGAAAGAAACCCGGTCGCTACGGCAGGAAGCCCGGCTGCAACCGGGCAGGCTATTTCTATGGGGATCGCCCCAGCGGCTCAAACTGGAGCTTTAACCGCGTGGAGGATTTCGCAGAGTCGGTTGCTATGTATATTGGCTGGGGAAAGAATAATGATCTATCTGAGCACGCTCAAAAAAGAATTGTTCGCTATCAATTGAAGAACGGCGAGAAAGATCCGTTCAATATCGTTGATAATTGGATGGAGTATGCCAGACGTTTTTACCCGGACAATGGAGATTACACAAAGACCAAACGCTGGCGATTTGTGGATGATCTCGTGACGGGAAAGATAGAACTCCCCCAAGCTCGTGGCAGGCATCTGGCACGCCCTTAAGGTCCAAGAATTGCTTTTAAAGCCTGTTTTATGTAAAGCCTGCTCTCCAGTTCCGAGTATAATTCCCCGTCGGAGGTTACCTTTATATGGAAATTACTTGGTATGGACATTCCTGTTTTCGTCTCACCGAGCGTAGTTATGCGACGGTGGTGACAGATCCATTTGATAGTAAATCAATTGGTTATGACTCCCTTAAACTCAGGTCAGATATTGTAACGGTCAGTCATGATGCTCCAGGTCACAACAATACAGACGCAGTCAAAGGCACATCGCATGTTATCGATGGCGCAGGGGAGTTTGAAATTGGCGGCGTTTTCATCACCGGAGTCCAAACGGATGGCAGTGGCTCCGGCAAGAAAAAGGCAAAAAAGGATGGTGAGGCGTCTGGTCGAAACACCGTGTATGTGTTCGATTATGATGGGATCACTGTTGCCCATTTGGGCGATCTGCGGGATGTTCCCACTCAGTCGGAGATCGAATCGCTCGGCACCATTAA
>JAICRQ010000245.1 GCA_025966435.1 Anaerolineales bacterium
GATGTATTCTTCGAAGTCGATGTGTACTGGGTGCAGACGGCCGGGCAGGATCCTGCGCAGGTCGTCCGTCGCCTTGGCTCGCGCGCTCCTCTCCTGCACGTGAAGGATGGACCCTGTCAGATCGATGCGCCGATGACGGCGCTCGGCGAGGGCGTTGTGGATATCCCAGGCGTGATATCGGTCGGCGTCGAGTCGACCGAGTGGCTGGTCGTGGAACTCGATCGTTGTGCAACCGATATGATGGAAGCCGTACGTAAGAGTTATCAATACTTAATCGGAAAGGGATTGGGGCGTGGAAGGAAAAACTAAGATCGCCGTCATAGGGTGCGGTAACATCAGTGACATTTATATAAAAAATTGTCTGGCATTTGGGCTGGACGTAGCTGCTTGCACGGATGTAGACATGAGCCGGGCCGAAGCAAAAGCAGGGCTATTTGGGTTGACTGCTCGCCCCCTCACCGATGTGTTGAGCGACCCATCGATTGAGATTATCGTCAACCTCACGCCTCCGAACGTTCATGCTGCAGTGAGTTGCGCAGCACTGGAGGCAGGGAAACACGTGTATTCTGAAAAACCGCTGGCAACCAACCGCGCCAATGGAGTCGAGGTGATGGAGCTGGCAAGGTCAAAAGGCTTGCGTATCGGCTGCGCGCCGGATACATTTCTTGGCGCAGGTCTGCAGACCTGCCGCAAGTTGTTGGACGAGGGCGTGATCGGCGAACCTGTCGCGGCGGTTGCCTTTTTCATGGGACGCGGGATGGAAATGTGGCATCCAAACCCGGATTTCTTTTACCAGCCGGGCGGGGGACCGATGTTCGATGTGGGACCCTACTACCTGACGGCTCTGGTGAGTTTGCTTGGTCCGGTTCAAAGACTGACCGGATCGTCTCGAATTTCCTTCCCGGAACGTTTGATCACCAGCCAGCCGCTGGCAGGCACAAAGATCAAAGTGAACACGCCAACGCACGTGACCGGTATTCTCGATTTTGTGAGCGGTCCCATCGCGACAGTGATTACGAGTTTCGATGTGTGGGCTGCCAGTTTGCCGCGCATTGAAATTTATGGTTCAGAAGGATCGCTGAGCGTGCCGGATCCGAATATATTTGGCGGCTCTGTGCGAGTGAAGCTGGCACAGGAGCAAGAGTGGCGGGATGTGCCCTTAATAGAGGGGCACACGGCAAACAGCCGCGGACTCGGTGTCAGCGAGATGGCAACAGCCATCCGCGAGATTCGTCCGCACCGGGCCAGCGGTGAGATGGCATTTCATGTTCTCGATTTGATGCAATCGTTTGAGGAGGCATCTACATCAGGTCAGCATATTGCAATTCCGTCGCGCTGTGAAAGACCCTCGCCCTTTAACGTAATGGGGACGTTATGACTTCTCCCGTCCGAGTGGCACTGATTGGTGCCGGGGGCATGGCGCGCCATCACATTCGCCAGATCCTAAAAATGCAATCTACTACACAGATCCGCGCTCTCTGTGAGCCATCCGAGGCGATGGCGCTTGAAGCTGCCAAAGTGTTCGTCGACGCCGGGCTTCCACCCCCACCCAACCAGCCAGACTGGCAGAAGTTGATCACGGAGTATGGTGCTGAGCTGGATGCCGTCTTTATCATCACCCCGCATGCATTTCATCACGATCAAACCAAAGCTTGCCTTGAAGCTGGCATAGACGTCCTGCTCGAAAAGCCGATGGTGATGACCGCTGCCGAAGCGCAAAGCCTGATCGAAACGCGTGACCGCACCGGGCGCTTACTGGTTGTGGCATTTCAGGGAAGTCTATCGCCGCAGGTGCGGTTGGCATCACGATTATTGCGCGCGAACGAATTTGGTCGCATTCTCACGATCAGCGGCATCGTTTGGCAGGATTGGGGAGGCAAGACGGTTAACACCTGGCGACAGGAACCCGTTCTCTCGGGCGGCGGATTTCTGTTCGACACCGGCGCGCACTTGCTCAACACCGTTGCCGATCTCGCCGGCGAAGATTTTAGCGAAGTAGCTGCCTGGTTCGTTCACAATGGCCGCCCGGTGGAAACGATAGCAGTAGCGATGGGGCGCCTGGCATCGGGTGGAATGGTCACATTCCATGCCTGTGGCGAAGCAATCCCCTCGTGCCATTCCGAAATTCGAGTGTTTTGTGAAAAGGCGATTTTGCATACAGGGATCTGGGGCGAAACCCTTGCAGTTCAATATATGGGCGACCAGCCCCCGGCTCCTATTCCTGTGCCGCCGTCACAGGGTGTATGGGAGCAGTTTCTGGCTGTGCGCAGCGGTCGCATCCCCAACCCATCGCCCCCGGAAGTGGGACTGCGCATGGCAAAATTGTGGGATGCAATTCGGGCGAGCGCCGCAAATAATGGTATACCAGTGAGGTGTGAATAAAACGATGACTCTCAACGTTACGATCTGGAACGAATATCGACATGAGACATCGCGCGAAGACGTGCGCAAGGTGTATCCGGACGGCTTACATGGGCCGATCGCTGATCATTTGCGCTCAGAAGGGATGACGGTGCGCGTGGCGACGCTGGATGAACCCGAACACGGCCTCACCGAGGCAGCGCTGGCTGACACCGATGTGTTGACCTGGTGGGGACATCTGGCACATTACGAGGTAAGCGATGAGATCGTCGCCCGTGTGCAACAGCGGGTACTGGATGGAATGGGGTTGATCGTTTTACACTCCGGTCATCACTCAAAAATCTTTCGAAGCCTCATGGGCACCACCTGCAATCTCATCTGGCGTGAGGCCGATGAACGCGAACGCATCTGGGTGGTGGAACCCGGACACCCAATTGCCGCCGGGTTGGGATCATATTTTGAAATTCCGCGCGAAGAAATGTACGGCGAACGATTTGATATCCCTGCGCCCGACACGTTAGTGTTCGTCAGCTGGTTCCAGGGTGGGGAGGTGTTTCGGAGTGGCTGCTGCTATCAGCGCGGTCTGGGAAAAATCTTTTACTTTCGTCCGGGTCATGAAATGTATCCCACGTATTATCAAAAGGAAGTATTACAAGTGATTGCCAATGCAGTAAAGTGGGCAGCTCCGGCAGGTGCTCCCGCGGTCATGTTCGGCAATCGCCCGCCGTTAGAGAAGTTCTAAGCCGCAATGCCAGTCACGGAGCAGGATCCCGCTTATATAGCGGTTGTGATCGCAATCCTCGGTTTTCTGATTGGCGTTTCAAAAGGCGGATTTGGCGGTTTAGGGGCGCTGCTTACACCAATTTTGGCGCTGGTCTTGCCAGTGGCGTTGGCTGTGGGTGTGTTGTTACCGATGTTGATGGTCGGTGATGCGTTTGCCGTCTACATGTATTGGAAAGAGTGGAATCTTGATCTGGTCAAATGTACGCTTCCTGCCGGAATCGCGGGTGCCTTAGCGGGTACTGCCTTGCTTTCGTGGCTGCCGCCCGATGGCTTGCGAGTCATTCTGGGAATCTTCGTATTGCTTCTTGTGGCGTATAAATTCTTCAGTGATCGGATTCAGGCGATGCGGTATGAGCCGAGACCCTGGCATGCTCCGGCGGCCGGCTTTTTGTCGGGGATCGCCTCAGGTATGTTCAATAACGGCGGTCCAGCGTTTAGCTCGTATCTGTTATTACAAAAACTAAAACCGCGACCGTTTATCGCCACGTCCGCAATTTATTTCGCCCTGCTGAACCTGATCAAAGTGCCGGGCTTTCTGTATACCGGTGTCCTTGATCTGCCATTGCTGTTTTCACTCTGGTGGGTGTTCCCGTTTATTCCCATCGGTATTTGGGTGGCTCGTATCACGCTCACGCGTGTTAGCCCGGCGGCGTTCGAATGGATCATTATCCTCCTGTTGATTTTCTCGAGCTTTTGGTTGTTCTGGCAGAGCCTTTAAACTATTTTGTATCCCCATGGATTAAGGAACTGAACGAGTGAGCATCGCCGCCTGCTCCACAGCAACTCGCAAACTGGCGTGGCTGGCTTTGCCCGTTCCCGCAATATCAAATGCTGTGCCGTGATCCACGCTGGTTCGTACAAACGGCAGCCCCACTGTGATATTGACCCCCTCATCCACACCAAGATACTTTACCGGAATCAACCCCTGGTCGTGATACTGCGCCACCACGATGTCAAAACGTCCCTGCCGGGCGTGCATGAAAACCGTGTCTCCCGGCCAGGGTCCGCTTGCTTCGATGCCTTCCGCCCGCGCCTGCTGGATCGCCGGCTTGATAATCGCTTCATCTTCAGAGCCGAAGAGGCCATGCTCGCCTGCATGCGGATTTAAACCCGCCACCGCGATTCGGGGTTGGGCGATGCCTAATTGGGTCATCGCTCGATGTGCCAGCCGGATGACTGTCAGTTCGCTCTCTACCGTCAATTGCTCGATCGCCTCACGCAGCGAAACATGGATGGTGACCAGGATCACGCGCAGCTCATTATTCATCAACATCATAGCAAAATCTTTGGTCCCGCTGAAGTCCGCCAGGATTTCTGTGTGCCCGGGATAATGAATATCTGCCAGCCGCAACGCTTCTTTATTAATCGGAGCGGTGACGATCGCTCTGACCCTTTTTTGCAGGGCAAGACCGATCCCCACCCGGATATAGTCGTAGGCCGCCTTGCCTGCACGCGCATCCAGTTGCCCGAATGGTAAATCTTCCGGCAGGCGGCTGAGTGAAATCACGTTAATCGTGTTTGATAAAAACTGAAAATCTTCCGGCGCATCGATGACTTTCATCGTAAGGGGTAAGTCCAGCAGTCCGATGGCACGCTGGATGAGTCCTGCATCACCTAACACCAGAATTGATGGGAGTGAAACAGGGTCGGCATATAATTTCGCAATGATCTCGGGGCCAATCCCGCAGGGATCGCCCATTGTGATCGCGATGGGTAGCTCTTCCAGGCTAGGCATATTGTTTCACTTTTAGCAGAGCGTCTGCCAGGGCAGCCGGGCTTCCAAACCCGCCCGCCTTTGTCACCAGCGGTAATGACTGTTCCCCCAGGATTCGCATGACCGGTATGCCTGCTTCCACCTCACCGAGGATTTCGAGGGCTTGCGCTCCTAACACGTTGCATAACGCATTGGCGGTATCCCCACCCGTAGCGACGATTCCGCTGATACAGCTCTCATGCACCAGACCGCTGGTTGCCTGTGCCATCCCGTCCACGATTCGTTGCGCGACTTGTGCAGTGGATAAATTCAGTTTCGCGCCAAGTTGCTGAGTCGACGCGATCTCTTCGCGTGAGGCGCGCACAACCAAAGCTACGTCGTCGCCTGCGTCAATCGCGACGCGCAATTTTGAACTGGCTTGTTCAAGTTCCTCTGCGGCGCTTGTTCCGTTTTGAATCAATCGGGCTGGGTCAAGATAGATGATATCTAACCGGTTGCTGGTTTGAGCATATTTCAATTGTTCACGAGTCGTTTCGGACGCGCTGCCAACCAACGCCAGAGCAGGTCGAGAATTAGGCTGACGATCTTGATTGAGTGCATTCGATGAAGAGGTGGCTCCAAACGCTAGAGGAACGAACTCTGCTAATCCCGTAGAGCCCACCCAGACGATTCTTAAGTCGCTTTGGGTAAACCCAAGGCAAAGACGTTTGAGATCCTCCTGCTCAGCAATATCAACGACCACCAGCTCAATCCCATCCGCCGTCATCTTGCGGACATCGCTTTCTATTTGCGTTGATCCCGCCCGCACCCGATCGAGCGTCAGCCGCCCTGCCTTGCGATGCGACCCTTCCTCCAATCGGCGGGCGATGTCCGCATCTTTCACAGGGGCGGTCGGGTCTGTGCCGAACTCTGTTTCATGCAATGGGCGTCCATGAAGATATTGAACACCA
>JAICRQ010000399.1 GCA_025966435.1 Anaerolineales bacterium
GATACAAACGATGTTCGCGCAGCGGGTCAACCGCAGCCTTATTCTCCATGGGCGTATCGCGGATGGGATGAAACGCCGAGAAATATGCTCGCGTCAGGCGGACATTTTTCGTGAGCCAGTCGGTAGTTGTCAATAACTCCAGATCTGTTTCATCGGACCCGCCTGCCACAAACTGCGTGACGGTAGAAGGCCAGCGTCCGTTCCAGGCTTTATAGGCAGGCTGAGTCTGGCGAATCTCTTCCACCCATTTCAGAGGTTGAAATAATTCTGCAAAGAAATCCTTTTTCGGCGCGAGCTTTGCCAACCGTTCTTTATTTGGAGCTTCGAGATTGATGGACACACGGTCTGCTAATTGCATGAGCCGCTGGACCTGATCCTTTTCAGCGCCCGGCATGATCTTAAGATGCAGGTAACCGCGGAACCCAAGTTTTTTGCGCAGGATCTCTGCTGTATCCAAAATCTTATTCTGTGTATTCGCGCCGCCCGCCGCGATTCCGGAGCTGAGGAAAATTCCTTCCGCCATGTTGGATTGATAGAGCTTCATGAACAGCTCGGCAAATTCCTGCGGCTTGAACGTGGCGCGGCGGAAGTCGCGTCCCGCGCGAAACGGACAGTAATAGCAATCCCGTTCGCAAGCGGACGAGAGCAAAGTTTTCAGGAGTTTAACTTGTTTTCCGTTGGGGAGCTGGGCAGGGTGGACGAAGACAGCTCGTTTTTCCTTCGGTGTGAAGCAGGCAGGTTTCGCAGGCTCGCTGCGGGATTCCTCCGCGTGTTCAAGCACCATCTGGTCAGATAACGCCTGCAGAGTCTCGAGCTGGTCCATGAATTCATTATAGAACAAATATTCTGAAAATTCAAGTACTCAACCTGCCCTTAAAAACGTTATTTATTCCTTTGTACCACCAACAGAGTAACATCGTCATATTGCTCGCGATGAGCGATATGCGCATCCAGCGCCGCCATGATGTTTTGGATGCGCCCCTGTGCGAATGGGGCAGGAGATGTGGAGGCTTCCACTAAACGCCGGTCGGAGAATTGCTCCTCGGTAGGGCTGAGCGCGTCGGTAACACCGTCGGTGTAGAGCAGTAATGAGTCGCCTGGGTTAAGTGCAACAGCTTCGATCCTGAATTCCATATTCGGCATCATGCCCACGGCCGGTCCGGTAGGATCCAGCCGTTTCTTTAACTGGTCGTTAGAGATCACAAATGCCGCTTCGTGCCCTGCGTTGATGTAGTGCAATTCGCCTGTGGTCGGATCCAGCAAGCCAAAAAACACGGTGGCGAACATGTTCGCGTTGCTATGGTGAGTGGCGATGTAATTATTGGTCAGATCGATCGCGTTCTTAAGCGATGGCGCGCCAGAAGCAAGAATCGCATCGCGCCGGAACGTACCGGTCGGTGTTTCTTCCCGGTTCCCAGCCGGTACGCCTGCCCAGCGCATGATGTATTGCTGGTCCGAGTAGGCGCGGAACAGGCTGCGGAAAATTGCCATATACATGGCTGCGCCCACGCCCTTATCGCATACATCTGCGATGATCAATGCGAGCTGTTTGCTGGTGGCAATGGGAAACACATCATAGAAATCTCCACTGACCTGACGAGCCGGACGGAGAAGCGTCGCGATCTCCCATCCTTCAGGCTGGAGATAATCCTTGACGAGGAAGCTGGATTGGATTTCCCGCGCGATTTCTAACTCCCTCTCTGCTTGCTTTTTAGCGCGAATAATATTCGTTTCTCTTTGTTTTCTATCTGTAATATCCAAAAGAATACAGTGAAAGCCAAGCGCATTGCCCTGTGGATCTCTAACTAGGGCAATGGTTCCTTCCGCGGTGTGGGTCGACCCATCCTTGCGGCGGAAGTCCATTAAGAGATTCTTTTCGACAAAACCTGTCAGGTGGATCATGGAAAAGATATTGAACATAAGCGCGACATCTTTTCGATTCACATAGCGACGAAAATGTTTGCCCAGTAATTCTTCGGGGGCGTATCCAAGGGTATTGAAAAATGGCATATTCCCATAAAGCAAACGACCCGACAGATCAATCTCAAAATAGCCATAGCCTAATGAGTCGAGCAAGTGAGTGGATGTAAAGGAGGGTTTCATTGCCTATTTTGTCGTTGATAGAAGTTGCTTCATATAGGGAATATGTTCTTCCGCGGCTTCTTCGCCCTGCTCGATGATGTATGGAATTTGTCCCGTATCGAATGTGCCGACTGGTTTTTCAAAGTCCGGCAGGATCGGGATAATCTCCGCATGGTGCACTGCGTTATAGAACGCGAATGTGGACTTCAAAATGTTATTCATATACAGGCTGTTAAAGTGTGTCGTCACGGCTGTGTAGGAATTCATCCGTTTTCTTGTGGGCATCTCAAAGCCGACCGCCGCGATCACGTCGCTGCCCTGTTGGATGGCAACGTCGATGGGGAGGGGGTCACAGACCGCGCCATCCACCAGGAGTTGATCGCCAATCTTCCACGGGGAGAAGATCATCGGGATGGCAATGCTGGCACGGATGGCATCCAGGATTTTGCCGGAGGAGAGCACAACCCGGTCGCCTGTATATAAGTTTGTTGCAACAATGTGCAGGGGGAAGATCGTATCTTCGAAGGTCTTGTCAGAGAACACCATTCTCAGGCGCTCGTACATCACAGTATCGTCAATGAGGCTCGACATCTCGGTAAAACGTGTTTCGCCGGTCAATGCAGATTTCAGCTTCGAGGTATAGCCCTCGAAGACGTCGCTGGTAAAAAGATTCAGTGTGAGACGCCGTGCTTCCTCCGGGTCTATGCCCAGGGCGATGGTCGCAGCGTAAATACTGCCGCCGCTGCAGCCGACCGCCATTCCCGGCGTCAATCCTTCTCTGCGCAGGGCTTTACTTAATCCCAGCGCGGCGGCGCATAAAACGCCGCCCGAGCCAATCACGATGGATAAACGATTTTTCATCTTTATGATTCCAATAGACGCTTGACGTAAGGTAACTGCTCTCTCATGGCTTTTTCGCCCTGCTCGATCACATAGGGGATCTGGTCTGTGTCGAACAGGCGGATCGAACGCTCGAACTCGGGAAAGATCGAAATGATTTCGGCATGATGCACGGCATTATGAAATGCAAAATTGGCATTCAACAAATTGTTGGTCATCAGACTGTTGATATAGAACGCATAACGGCTAATAGATTTGACCCGGCTGGGCAATGGACTTTGGAATCCCATCGCGAGGATGATGTCAACGCCTTCACGAATTGGGACATCCACGGGAAGGGGATTCGATGCCGCGCCGTCGATCAGCAACCGTCCATTGTGCTTCCACGCAGACCAAATGTAGGGAATAGCAATACTGGCACGCAGGGCGTCGACTAACCGGCCTTCATGCTGTGCAATCGATTCGCCGGTTTCAAAATCAGTTGCCATGACATACAGCGGAGTCTTCGTATCGGCAAAGGTTTTCTCTCCGAACACCGATTGGAAGCTTTTGAGCATCGGTCCATCATTCATCATGCTGAAGCTGTGATCAAATTTCAGGATACCGGGCAACAGTACGCTGGCGAGTGCACGCCAGTTTCGCTGTTGCGTGATCGATCTGTTCCAGAGTTTTTTCGTATTCTCGATACATTCCTGCAACGAGAATCCCATCGCCATGGCAGTCGCATAGATGCTCCCGCCGCTGCAGCCTACAATCATGTCAAAAGGAATATTTTCCTCTTCGAGAACATTCCATAAGCCCAGTGCAGCCGCGCATTTCACAGACCCAGCCCCGATCACGAGCGCAATCTTTTTCTTTTTGTCACTCATGGATCAGGAACCGAAGCTGGACACCGCCTCTGCCTGCGAGGGGAAGACCTTGGCAATATTATTGAACCCGGACATCTTCAAGAC
>JAICRQ010000497.1 GCA_025966435.1 Anaerolineales bacterium
CCGGATACCGTTGAAGAGCAGGGGTCCAACGTCGAAGAGATCCTTAGTACATATGGTAGAGCTCTAGAAAAGAAGATAGAAGCGGCATTCCAAAGTGACGATGACCTCGTGCGGATTGCGGGTCGCTGGTTCCCGCGCGCCCTGCTAGTGGATGTCAACGTCGGGCACTTGAACTTAGCGGAAGCCGTTTTAGACATGGCGGGAGGCGAGCCGCTGCCAACATCGGGCTTGCTGAAGGATATTGCCATGCCGGATGGCATCAACCCGAAGCTGGCAGAGTTCTCGCTTAATTTGGCGTTACAGGAAGATGGACGCTTCGATGAGGTGGGACCCGCAGGTGAGGTTCTCTGGTCTCTGCGCCGGCTCGAGCCGGAAGAGGTGCGCGAAGTTCCCTTATATTTGCGTTATTCTCCGACTGAGTATGAGCGCGCCGCGCTCACTCCACAAATGCTCCATCTGGAAGCGCAACTGGACGATGAGCTGAGCGAGATCGACGCTCCTGTAAATGAAGGTGTGAAGGAAGTCACGGTATCCTTGATCTTCCCACACTTGCGTTCGGGGACATTGCCCCTCTCTGCCCGGGTTCGTCCGCTGTTTCCCACTGCTTACGAATCGCCGCGCGTGCGCTTTACGCTGGTGGACGGAAAGACCAAGCAGAGGATGCCAGGCTGGGTGGTACGCGAACATGGATATGTATTTGGTTTGCGTGAGTGGTACAAGGCAAATGACTTAATGCCCGGAAGCCTGGTGCGCATCCGCCGGGGTGAACATCCCGGGGAAGTCATTATCGAGGCGAAGCCCTATCGCACTAAAGATTGGGTGCGCACGGTTATCATCGGTGCGGATGGCGGCATGGTGTTTGCTATGTTGAAGCAGTCCATTTCGGTGGAGTTCAACGACCGGATGACGTTCGCCATCCCATCTCTGGAAGCCGTGGACCAGCTCTGGCTCCAGGACCGTAAACGTCCGTTTGAGAAGCTGGTTGCCGATATGATCCGTGAGATGTCCAAGCTGACGCCGCAGGGTCATGTCCATGCCCAGGAATTGTATTCTGCCGTGAATATCGTCCGGCGTGTGCCGCCGGCGCCGCTCTTTGCCCTGCTGGGGAGCAAACCCGAATTTACGCATGTAGGTGATTTACATTTCCGTTTGAATGATGTGGAGTGAGAATGACGGTCGAAACAAAACGATTTAGCCTCGTCAAGCCTACTGTCAATACTCCGTTTCACATTGATTTCGATTGGTGGAAAAAGAATGAACGCGATTGGCATGTCTATCTGCGCTCACTCCTCTGTGCTGAGCACCAGGCGGCGTTTGAAGACGTGGAAGAAGGGCAGACCATCGACTGGGTCGATCCGGTGACCGCCGAGGTTAAGCCTGTCGATGGTATCCAGAACGCGTTGATGACCCATTGCGTCAAACAGCCTGACTTTCTCACCAGTCAGACCGCGCTGGTGGAGGCTGTATTTCGGCTGTTCTTAACGAACGGTAATAATCCCATGTCATCCAAGGCCTTGGGGGATAGATTGAACCGTCCGGCGGAAACCATTTTGCGGACGCTTGGCGGGGCAAGGGTTTATAAGGGAATTAGACCTTATAGCGCGTAATGTCAAGTAACCTTCTAAATGCTGATAAGAGCAATCAAAAAACTAAAAAAGCCGAGGAAATGAAAAAAACCTTGGCTTTTTGATTCTAAAATCACACGAGTAAGCCTTCAGTAAACTAGTGGTGAAACAGATCCCCGTGTTCTAGAATTCCATCATGACAAAGTGGAGAAGGAAAACGAGGTAAGCAAACTTATCGGCTGTGGAGCTTCGCTTGACAAGTTAAAAGCAGAGATCGAGAAATGTACGGTTCTCTATGCAAACTGCCACCGGAAACTTACTTCAGATGAAAAAGATTGGTATAAGGGGAGGTATTGCGGATAGCCAAGAAGTACCCCTGGTGCGGATCGAACGCACAACCTGCGGATTAGAAGTCCGACGCTCTGTCCATTGAGCTACAGGGGCAACGTCGGAATTATATTAGGATTTGCCTAATGTTGCCAGATATTGCCTAATAAACTAAAGGTACATCAGGTGCTTGACTTTGGGTCGTTAGCTGAAGCGTAAACTCAATGACGATAACCCTAACCCTGCTTGAGACAAAAGATCGGCATATAATTCGGAAAATCAGTAAGCCGAAAAGCAATTCTTCCACCGGTAAAACCCTTTTGAGTGTAGCCAGGGACTATTTGATTATCTATTTTTAGGTGTCGCATAATGACATTCTCCCATCGAAAAGATGACAAAAGTCACTGGACCAGATCAGTCTGAAATACATAATACAAGACACTATCTTTTATTTTAGGCTATGCTGAATATAGAGGTTCCATAAAATGGATGCATCGTATCAAGTGAGAGATGATTACCTTTACGTGCAGGCAACGGGCGAATTTACCCCCGACAGTACACGGCTGATTTTATCAAAATTAGTGAAAAAGGCATCCGATCATTCTTTCAATGCGATTCTCGGGGACATTACTCGCGTAACAGGGCTTGAAGCGGAACAGACATCCATGGCGACTCTATTTGATATGGGTGTGGAAGTAGCCCAATTCATACCTAGAGATTTCAAGTTGGCAGTTCTGGTAACCTGGGAGCAGCTCCGAGATATCCAATTCGGTGAAGATGTAATGATTAATAGAGGAGCCACTGTCAAGATGACAACTCATCTGGATGAGGCACTTAGATGGCTTCATTCCCGCAACTCGACAAACTTGCCGGAAGCGTAATTTTGTCTCAATACTAGCTAGAACACACATCTCATATTGGCAAAATCACAGGTGGCAAATCGAACGATACAAAGGCCTGAGGTTATGGGTGCATCGAATGTCCTTAATAACAGACTCCCCTCTCCATGGAGAGGGGAGCAGGTTTTTCTGTCCTCAGAATATCCCTATTGCCCGGTTATATTAATTTTCATCCGCGCTGTGCTCTCAGGTTTACTGCTCTCCCCATAGCCGCGCAGGTCTGGAGCAATAACTGTAAAATCCCGTGCCAGCCTGGGGACAACCGCATGCCACATCATATGCGTTTGCGGATGTCCATGTAAGAGCAATAACGGCGGACCGCTACCCCC
>JAICRQ010000458.1 GCA_025966435.1 Anaerolineales bacterium
ATGCCGCGGTATGCCGAACCGACCGATGAATACACCAGGTGCTGAACACCGGCGGCTTTGGCAGCGTCTGCGACATTCTTACCCTGCCGGATCTCCCCTTCGAAACCGACAGTGGGCAGCCAAAAGTTCTGCACACTAAAGACACCATACGCGCCTTTGAACGCGGCATCGAGTTGGGCACGGTCGTCCATATCGCCAGGTACCAGTTCCGCTCCGAGCGAAGCAAGTTCCTGTGCAGCAGGCTTATTCGTGTCACGCGTGAGCGCACGAACCTTCCAACCATCTGCCAGGAGTTTCCTCGCCACCGCTCCACCTTGTTGACCGGTTGCCCCGGTGACTGCTATGATTTTATCATTCATGATACGTTCCTTTCCATTTTTATTTTGTTTTGGACCGATCTTGTATAGTTCTCATACCCAACTTCTTGCATAAAGCCCCTAATGTTTCCTGTTCACTAGCCGAGAGGACACTGAGTTCCTCGACCAATGCCGCAATATGACCCGGAAGCACATCTTCTAATTTGTGCGAACCCGCCTCTGTCAGATGGACGCGGATGACCCGGCGATCCTGTGCATCCCGTTCCCGTCGGACGAGCCCATCCCGTTCCAGGTTATCGATTACGAGGGTCATATTGCTCCCACTCTTCAACACCTTCTGACTGACCTCACCGGCCGTCATCGGACCGAGGTGATACAACGCTTCCAGGACCGCAAATTGTGAATAGGTCAGGTCACCAATGGTATTCCGCTCTGCCAACCGCGATAGGAGAGCATTTGTACAACGGGTGAGTTTGATAAACGTATCAAGGGTGCGCATCTCTGCGCGAGAGCCAGTGAAGTGAGTAGGCATAGCAAATCTCTTTTGACGTCAAATAGTTCGATGTCGAAATATTACCCGACAGAGAAAGAACTGTCAATTGATTTTCCCTGGTCATTTGGCTAGGTGTCGACCTGCTCTTAAGCGTTGCCCACGAGCTTTAGCGCAGGTACTTCGCCAGAAAATCCAAAATGATTTGATTGATTTCCGCCAGAGTTGGGGTTGTCCCACCGGGAGCGGTGAACGAATGACGCGCGTTCTGTACGATCACAAGCTGCGCCGGAACGTTTTGCTGAATCAACCTGTCGTACATCACCTGTGATTGTTCCACAGGGACCAGCTCATCCCGGTCACCGTGGATCAGCAGAAAGGGCGGATCGTCCGGCGTTACGTGAGAGATAGGGCTCGCCTCTACCACGTTATATTCCCCGAACCCGACGCGCTTCATCGCTTCGATATCGGCATTTGGGAAATTTCGCGAGAGATCCGTCACACCTGCCATGGCGATGACAGCCTGCACACGGCTGGACTGGTCCAGATACTCCCCCACATCCCAGCCAGCGCTGGCGTCCGTCGTACCAAGCAGGGACACGAGATGCCCTCCCGCGCTGACGCCCACCGCGCCCACGCGGTTAGGGTCCAAGTTATATTCTGCAGCATGCGCTCGCAGGAACCGGACCGCACACTTCACATCCTGGATCATTGCCGGAAACTGCGCGTCGGGATACAGCCGATAATTCACCGATGCTACAAGATAGCCCTGCGCGGTCATCCCTTTGGCAAACAGGGACATCATTGGTTCTGCTTTATCGCCCCGCATCCAGGCTCCGCCGTGAACGTAAACCAGCACAGGCCAGGGTCCGCCTGCGTCTGGAATGTAAATATCCATTGCCTGCGGAGCGTTATCCGGCGTGCAATATGTAATATCTGTCAGCGTCTCGCCATATCGATGAAAGGGAATGGGCGAGGCGTTGGGTGTCGGCGTGTGCGACATCATCTCTGTAGGAAAAGCACTTGGTTGTGAAGTGGATGACGGTTGTGGGGAACTTTGCTCAGACGAACACGATAAAAGAGAAAATGCTAAAGGTATGGTCAACAGAAAAACTCTCGTATGTACTTGTAAAAGACTCTTAATCAAACTACTCCTTACGGACAGGGTTCCTCAAAACTCCTAATCCTTCGATTTCAACAACGACCTCATCTCCGTTCCTTAATTCAGCGACACCGGCCGGTGTACCGGTAAAGAGCAGGTCGCCGGGCTCGAGCGTCATTACTGAAGAAACGTATGCGATCAACGTCGGGACGTTGAACACCATGTCGCGCGTGGACGCCATCTGGCGCATTTGGCCGTTGACCCGGCAGGTTAGCACGGCGTCGGCGGGGTCGAACTCGGTATCGATCCAGGGACCAAAGGAACAGAAGGTGTCGAAGCCTTTGGCACGCGTCCACTGGTCATCAGATCGCTGCAAATCGCGAGCGGTCACATCGTTGCCAATGGTATAACCCAGAATGTGTTTCTTTGCATTTTCGGGCGTGATATTTCGCCCGCGCTTACCCATAACAACGACCAGCTCACCCTCATGTTCCACCTGCGCGGACTGCGGCGGCAGAATCACCGTATCGCCATCTGAGATGATGGAAGATGGCGGCTTCAGGAAGATGAGTGGGACCTTCGGCACTTCATTGCCAAGTTCCCTGGCATGCTCGATATAGTTGCGCCCGACGCACAGGATCTTACTCGGCTCCGAAGGGGCAACCAGTTTTACGTCCGCCAGAGGCGTAGTTGCTTCCTGGCGACGATAGCGCCCGAAAACATTCCCCCCGATTTCGCCAACTTTGTCTCCTAACAGCCATCCATATTTCGCTTTTTTACCGTCCCCGGTCTGATAACGAACAATGCGCATGATCTCTCCACTACAATAATCTTGTAGCCAGAAAGTGTAGCACAATTTTGAGAGCAGAAGAGCAATCGCGGTATAATGCGGAGCACACGTAAATAGGGTCTGCCTGTTTTGGGCGCTTAGCTCAGTTGGTTAGAGCACTTCCTTTACACGGAAGGGGTCAGGGGTTCGAGTCCCTTAGCGCCCACAAGAGTCCTGAGTACACAGGACTCTTTGTTTTAAGAAAGCCGCTCTAGAATTCGATGCCTTTCGCGAAGCACCCTTTAGGGTAGCGCCCACATAAAAAGAGTGACGCCAATGCGTCACTCTTTTTATTGTCTTACTCTGCCTTCTCCACCGGGAACTGGATCTCGTTAACCGTGTTCGGGTCGTTCAAATCACCGGGCGTATCAGGCAGCCGGAGGTTTAGCTCGCGCCCCGGACCGACGATCTGATAACCGTTCTGATCGATCCATTTGGCGAGGGCGTTGTAGGCTTCCATGATTGTGGCGAACGGTCCAGTGTGGACGACGCAAGCCATCTTCTCGGCTCCCGGCAGCTCATAGACCTGCACGCTCGTACTCGGAGGAATTTCGTCGCTCAGCGGCATGACCACTTCAATATCCCAATCCCGTTCTTTGAATTCCGGATCGTGATAAATCGCCATGGGCGGACCCACCATGCGAGCATCCTTTTGGTAGAGATAGCCCATAAGCTCATCCCACAGGGAACGC
>JAICRQ010000018.1 GCA_025966435.1 Anaerolineales bacterium
ATCGGCACGGGAGCTGTGACCAGCATCCCTCTGCTTATGTTTGCCTCCGCTGCGCGCCAAATCCCACTGACGATGATCGGGATTTTGCAATACATCGCGCCAACCCTGCAATTTTTGATTGGTGTCTTTCTTTATCATGAACCATTCGACCAATCTCGTTTCATCGGCTTTAGCCTGGTGTGGCTCGCTCTCATCATTTTCTGGGTGGAGAATTATCTCTCCACCCGTGTGCCCGTCCAGGCCATTGCTGAAATGGGGGAAGGCTAATATCAATTTATATATCAGTGAGGACATATGAAAATCTTGTTTATTGGTGGTACGGGCGTCATTAGTTCGGCTTGCTCTGAGCTTGTCCTTGCGCGCGGACACGAGTTGTTTCTTTTGAACCGATCCGTTTCTAAGAAGCTTCCTGTGCCCGAGAGTGCATCGGTTCTAATCGGTGATGTCTACACAGAGGAATCACGTCTCGCTGGGATCCTGGCGGACCACCGCTTCGACGCGGTTGTGGATTTCATCGCGTTTGCTGCTCCTGATATCGAGCGCGACTTGCGCCTCTTTCGCGGCAGGACGAATCAATTTGTTTTCATCAGTTCAGCGTCGGCATATCAGAAGCCCGTGAAACATTACCTCATTACGGAAGAAACGCCGCTTGAAAATCCATACTGGGAATACTCACGTAACAAGATCGCCTGCGAGGACAGGCTCATGCAAGCGTACCGTGAGGAAGGATTTCCCGTGACGATCATTCGTCCCTCTCATACGTATGGACCGACGCAAATTCCGTTCGGTGTTTCCAGTTGGATGCATCCGTGGACGGTCGTCGACCGAATGAAACGGGGTCAAAAGGTTATCGTGCCCGGGGATGGCACCTCGCTCTGGGTGCTCACCTGGAATGCTGATTTTGCCAAAGGACTCGTCGGTCTATTGGGAAAAGATAGAGCCATCGGTGAGGCATTCCAAATTACTTCCGATGAAGTCCAGACCTGGGATCAGATCCACCTCGAAGCATATCGCGCTCTCGGTTTGAAACCAAACTTAATTCATATCCCGTCAGATCTTATCGCTATGTACAATCCCCATTCTTTGGGAAGTCTAGTCGGTGATAAAGCTAATAGCGTTGTATTCGATAACAGCAAGATCAAACGCTTCGTGCCCGATTACTCGTGCGAAGTGACCTGGGCAGAAGGTGTGCGGCGTTCGCTGGCGTGGTTTGAGTCTCAACCTCAGTTCCAGACGATTGAGGAGGAGATGAATACCACGTGGGATCGCATTATCGCAGCTTATGAAAAAGCTTTTCCTAAGAAATGAGTGTATAAAGCAAGATCGAAATGCCGGGGCATAATAAGTGAAAATACGTCTTTTCACACTATAGCTGCCAGCGGCTTGATATCTCCGTTTTCATTTTCGTCACAGAATTATTTGTATACATTTTCACAAATAAGTAGTATAATCTCCATCGCTCAGAGGAGTCGTTGAATACCAGTGTCTGTGAATGATGATTTTAGTTTGGTAAATCTACAGCAGGAAGAAGTCCGGGTCAACCCTTATCCGTTCTACGAACAACTGCGTGAGCATGATCCCGTCCATTGGGATGAAGTTTTGGGCTTTTGGGTTCTCACCCGTTATGGGGATATCGACTCGCTTTACACCGACGACCGTTTCTCGCGTGCCCAGGGGTTGATGCGCGGCTTTGATCGGTTATCTGAGTCTGAACGACAACTTGTCGAGCCCGTCTATCATTCTTTCTCGAAGACCGTATTTTATGCAGACCCACCGTATCACACCCATCTACGCGGACTGATGAATCATGCGTTTACGCCGCGCCGCGTGGAGCGATTGCGGCCCAATATACAACGGATCGTGAATGAATTACTCGACTCGGCGCAGCGTAAGGATGAAACGGTCGATGTGATTCGCGCTCTGGCTTATCCTTTGCCGGTGATGGTGATTGCCGAGTTGTTGGGGCTTCCCGCCGGTGATCGCGAGCGCTTCAAGAAATGGTCCGACGATCTGTTTGCCATTTTGGGCACTGTACGTCAAAAACCTTCCCAGCTGCTGGAGCAGGCGGTACAGAGCTTGTATGAAATGACGGACTATGTCCGGGATCTGAGCCGAAAACGCCGCGAATCACCACAGGACGATTTATTAACCGCCCTGTTATCTGTCACGGAAGAAGACAATCTGGCTTGCCCTTATCCGCATGCTTCTTCCTCCCTTCATCCAACAGCGGAACGGACGCGTGCACGCGATGAATCCTCCACGCTGACAGGTGAGGAACTGGTCTCCAACATCAATATTCTGCTGAGCACCGGGCACGAGACAACCACCCATTTGATCGGAAATGGGATTCTCGCCCTGTTGCAACACCCTGATCAGCTGCAGAGATTGCGGGCGCACCCCTCTCTGCTTGCTCACACGATTGAAGAAATGCTTCGCTACGATAACCCAGTGCAAATTACGTATCGAGCTGCCCTGGAAGATGCGGAAATCCGTGGAAAACGAATCCGGAAAGGGGATCTGGTGAACAGCATTATTGGTTCTGCAAACCGCGACCCGCGACGTTTTTCGAACCCGGATCAGTTTGATATCACGCGCGAAGAAGGACGTCACCTCGGCTTTGGGTTAGGCATCCACTTTTGCATCGGCGCGCCGCTCGTCCGGCTCGAGGCGGAAATTGTCTTTGAAACCATCCTGCGTCGTTTTCCCAACATTCGCCTAGCAACCGATTTGTTAGAGTGGCAGGAGCACCCAATTTTCCGTGGGTTAAAATCTTTGCCGGTTCATTTGTAAATCTATCGGGTCCAGCAGCTGCTGGACCCGGATTTATTTCGGCAATCCCTTTCGTATTTGTTCCTCGGTAAATCGAGTTTTCGGTTTCAGATCCTCCGGCAACGAGACGCTTTCGAGCGTTGGCTGGCTGATTCCGTCTGCAAGCATCTGCACCTGGGACTTTGTGATCAACGGCTTCGGCATAAATCGCTCAGAAACAAAAGCCAGAATCCGGTGAAAGAAAACAGGGAAGGGCAGAACGATCAGGGACGGCTTCCCCATCGCTTTTGCGATCCGCCGTGCGGCCTGGCTGAACGGGAACTCTTCCGGTCCAAGAACAGCGACAGTTTGGCGCGCGAAGCGGTTTTCGTCCAGAGCGGCGCGAATCACTTCCACAAGGTCTTCGACCGCCACGAGCCGCACCGTTTTTTCACGAAGTCCAACCGCAGCAAAGACCGGCATCTTCCGAAAGAGATTGCTCAGGTTATTGAGCAGGTGGTCGCCCTGACCATAAACCAGACCTGCTTTGAGGATCGTGAAATTCAACTTCGAGGCGCGCACGATTTCCTCACCCTGCCACTTCGTCGTGTGATACTCTGATTTCACATTCGGGCGTACATTGAGGTAGCTGACCAGCACGAACTTTTTCACCCTGGCGCGTTCAGAGGCTGTCACTGCCGAGCGTGTGCCTTCCACATGCAGGCGGTGGAACGTCTGTTGGGCATCTTCCACGCTTGTTCCCGCGCAATGAACGACCGCATCGCATCCCTCAAAGGCTTTTGTGAGATTATCCGTGTCGTTTGTGTCAAGAGTCATCAGGCTTGCGTCTTCAATTGGCTGCATGTTGCGTTTGTACTGCCCGCGGGCGATCACAATGACTTCATGCCCGCGTGAAACCAAGTCACGCGCCAAATGTCTTCCAATAAAACCAGTTCCACCGGTAATTGCGATTTTCATAAAACTCCATGTACTATTGCCAGAAGCCGGGAATATACATCCGCAAAACAATATCCAAAATAATTCCCAGTATATACAACCCGCCGAATAGACGGATGTGGCGTAACTGCGGCGTAGAAAACCAGCGCGGCCACAGGTCAAACCCTGGCGGGGCTTGCGTCGGCCGCGGCTGACGCAGCAGCTTGATCACATTCCATCCGCGACCGGCTGCCAGGAACACCAACAGGACCGTGGGAGAGAAGAAGCGAGCAACAAACACTAGATACAACACCAGAACGTACGAAAGCGTGACTGTAAAAATGTTGACCCAGCGCGCGGCGGGTTCGCCCAATCTGACCGGGAGGGAGCCGACGCCTTTCTTCTTGTCCGCTTCAATCTTATCTACATGCTTGCCCCAGTTGAAACTGCCGAATCCAAACCCGAATGCCATGCCCGCCATCACGATCAACGGAAGGTTTTCCGGAATTCTACCAGCCAGAATAGAGTAAATGCCTGGGATTAAGACCATGCCCCAGTTGAGGAAAATTAGAATTTCACCCAGTCCCAAATATTTGAGCGGCCAGGCATACGTTGGAAGGATCGCCACACCGAAGATGAAGAGTGCAATCACGATAGGGGAGAAGTCCGTGTAGACAAGAACGAACAAGCCGCATAAGACAGCGATCACACCCGCGGTGAGGAACCAGCGCGCCCAATCCTGTTTGGTCCAGAACTTGTGTACCAGCGGATGGATGCCGTATTGTCCGCGATAATAGTTATCCTCATCAATACCGCGCGTATAGTCAATGTAATCGTTGACAAGGTTCTCAGAGGAGTGGGCAAAATAGATTCCCAGTGTCATGACCAGCCAGGGTAAAAAATCAAAGTAGCCATCTCGGTAAGCAAGCAGACCGGAAATCACACCAGCCATCAGCGTCAGTTGTGTGACTGTGGCACGCGTCGAAATTAACCACTTGGCAATAACATCAAATGAGTCCCATACCTTCTTATCGTTTTCTTTGACCGGTTTTTGCAGTGCAAACCACCAGAGTTTGAGGTCCATGCGTCCTTCTCCTTTTGTCGTATCGTAGGGCTATGATCCGCTTTTATGTAGTGTATTTTTTATACAGAACTTCCCATTTCAAAATCGAACCGATAGTAAAAAATGTATTCATGCCCAAACGGAACAACCAATCCGGCGCAAAGGCCGGCCTGGTGAGCGATTGGGCATTGACCATCTTTAGCATGAACATGATTCTCGGAATATTGACCAACCCCCGTTTATCGTACAGGCAATCGAGGGTTAATCCTGCAAAGCACTGCATCGTCTTATAGTGATCCAACCCGGGCTTATATTCGACATTACAAACGAGTGGTTCATCCTTGTCGTTGAAGGCGATGTGTCTGGTACCACGCGTGATCGTCAGTGTATCTCCAACCTTTCCATGATGCGTCACGCCTTTCACTCTTGCCCGCATTTCGCCGCGCTGGATATGAAAAATTTCATCCTGGTTCACATGTATGTGTTCGAACGGCACATATCCGCCGGGGTGTACAGTCCATTCCATGGTAAAGGCTTCCTCGGTGGAGGAAATACAACGAAAGGTCTCACGGGTGATCGGGTTCGTGAATGGCTGATAAAGGTCGATTGCCATACCTAACTCTGTCATTGCGAGGAGGGCGCTCGTCCCGGCGAAGCAAGCTCCTCTGCCGCTAATTCTCTTCTCAAATTACGAAGAGTCTCCCAGGCATGGACTTTTCCGATCAAACTCATGAAGGGAGAAAATATCTTCGCCCATCCCGCCGGCATTAACTCCAGCCAAAACTGGATCTCGGTTCCCTGTTCGCTTTTCTTCAAAATATAGCCATCCTTGAAAAAGACAGGGCCCATCTGTCCCTGCATTGCCAGCTGTCGGTTTGCTTCCACCTCGATGATCTCATATTGCACAGTGATGCGGATGCCAAAATATCGGAGCATTCCAGACAACCTCGTGCCGACCTGCCCAAAGCTACCAGGGGAGATCTGATGGAGCTCGATCATACTAGGAATAAATTTTCTGTGACTTTCACACCTATTTAGAAACGAAAAAACCTCGTCGATGGAATGGGGAGCCCGGAAGCTGGATTCTATCCGCGCCATGTCCAATTAGACCTTTTCGCCTTTGAGAAATGCCAGGTCCCCGAAAAACGTCCAGAAATTTCCGAGGATCTCCGTCTTCAAGCCTGGGGCGCCAAAAATCTCCGGAAGTTTCCCTTCGATGTTGTCGTTGGCTTCCTCAAATTTGTGGAGCAGAGGACCCAGGAGTTTCCCATACCATGTGACGGGCTTGCCAAAATCAATAATGTGCAATTGACCGCCGGGCTTGAGGATGCGATACACCTCTCGTGCTGTCTGCCATTTATCGGGAGTTTTCAAGTGATGGATCATGATGCTGGAGAGCACGCGGTCGAATGATTGATCGGGGTAGGGGAGCTTGTTCGTAAACCCCACGTCGAATTTGACCGGTGCATTCATCTGGGCAGATTTATAGTTTGCCACCTTTAACATGTCCGGATCCGCATCCAGGCCGGAGACTTCCGCAGCCGGTCTTGTTTGCTTTGCCATAATCGCCAGCGTACCGGTCCCACAACCGAGGTCCAGCACATGATGACCCGCCTGAATGTTTGCCTGTGCAATGAGTAACGCTTTATAACGCACATCTCGCACGATGTATTTTTGGATAAAGTCGTAGAACGGGGTCAGAAATCGATAACTTAGGGCAGGAATGTACTCGTCGTTTGCTTTTGACATACTCTCTCCAAATCTTCACGATTATATCAATCGACAGGCTGTTAAGACCGATTGTAACTCATTTCACAAACAATAGTATAATACTTTCTGAGCAGTTTTTCCACTGGCGAAAGGAGAAAGAAATGAACATTAATTTTGCAATGTGGCGTAAAGCTTCATGGCAGCTAATCAAGATGGAAGACAAGAAAGAGTGGGATTCGCTGGATGTCGTTTCCAAGTGGTTGATCGCCACGCGTTCCGCCGTCACATTGGTGACCGTGTATTCCTGTGTGATTGCAGGCCTGCTTGCCTGGCGTGATGGAAATTTTTCCTGGATTCCCTTCCTCATTCTCACGATCGGTTTATTCATTGCCCATGGCACAAATAATATCCTCAATGATTACACCGATTACTCACGCGGCGTGGACAAGGATAATTACTTCCGCACGCAGTACGGAGTGCATCCGCTCGTGCAGGGCTTCTTTACGAAACCCCAGCAAATCCGCTGGTTCCTGATCAGCGGGCTTCTCGCAAGCCTGGCGGGGATCTATGCGTTGGTTGCTACGAATTTCCACCCCTATGTGATCGGCTTATTTGCGTTCGGGGCGTTGGTCCTGCTTGCGTACACGTATCCGTTCAAGTACTGGGGGCTGGGCGAGTTCGCCATTTTCCTGATCTGGGGTCCGATCATGATCGGTGGTGTGTATCTTGTCATGGCGTTGATCAAAGGCGGGGATCTCAGCAACCTCTGGAACGTGGTGCTGGCAGGGATTCCTTATGGTCTTGGTGTTGCCAGCATCAATATTGCCAAGCATATCGACAAGCATGACGACGATAAGTCCAAAGGTGTTGGCACATTTCCCGTGAGAGTAGGGGAGTCCTTTGCGCGTCGTGTCGATCAGGTTGCGGTCATCCTGATCTATGTCATTATCGCTTACTTGGTTTTTGTGCCGCGCTACTTTACACCTGTGATGCTGATCGTCTTCCTCGCGTTCAGACACGCGTGGAATGCCGTCAAGCTTCTCAATAACCCGCGCCCGGCAAACCCGCCGCCAGGGTACCCTGCCTGGCCCACCTGGTTTTCAGCGGTCACATTCTTCCATAACCGTCAATTTGGCGGCTGGCTGATCCTTGGCTTGATCGTTGACACGCTCTTGCACGTAATCCCATTTACGGCAGCGCTGATCGCTCGTTACTGGCCCCCGATGTAGTAGTAGTAGGCGGATTATCATCCCGCCCTACATGGATATCTTTGACTTCCAGCCACGCGGGTTCGGGGTTCGCCAGGACTCCGAACCCGATCTTGCCCTCCGGGGTAAATGCTGCGTACTGGTTATCGATCCAGATCACCAAACCCAGCGGGGGATGTGGACTTATACGTGACTCAAATATTTGTGTATCATCCACTGAGAATAAGACTTCGTTCTCGTGCCAATCGAGCTGGTATCTGTGCCATTGCGTGACGTCCATACTCAGGCGGATTCCAGCTTCCTCGATCACCTTTCCCATGAATCGTCTCGTCATCGTACGTGAGAAGGGGAGCGCTAGCCCGGCAGGAATCAACAGTGGATGAAATTTTGGCGAACGAAAGGTCTGCGCGAGAAATCCATTGGCAGCTACTCCGCGCTGCGTAGTCGAAGCATCGCGAAACGACAAATAACTTTCCTTCGAAGCTCCAAAAAACCATACAGCGTTCGGCAGAGTCGGCAAACGAAATGGATCGCCTCCAAACCCCAAAGACAACCCAAAGGGATCGTTCCACAATCCGAATCCCCATGTGCCGGGAATTGCGTCGCTAGAGGCACGCGCCGATAATCTCAACTGGATCGGATACCGGAGTGGAAATCGACCTCTCGAAGTCTTCGCATAGTCATCAAGCTGTGCGAGACGATATGTATCGGAGGCACCTGCGGGGATTGACAAACGATACGCCTTGAGGCGACTATCCTGCGAAATTTCCTCCACCTGCGCGCCGCTTGTAAAGCGTGGAATTAGTTTCGTGTAAGCCATCTTCGCCCGAGAGTCAGCACTCCGATCACGACCCATACTGCGTTAAGTCCTGTGGTTGCATAAGCGCCCAACGCAAGCGTATAGATGACCAACAAGGTGCCTGCAAAAATATTTATGCCCTGATACAACAGCGAATCGCCCTCCGTCTTTTTTGCAGAGACCAGCGCATATGCAAGGAGATAGAGGATCGATCCTGTCCAGCCGAGGATATTGATGAGGGAATGAGCATTCATAAATTATAGAAAAAGTCTATCATCTTTCCTAAAATTAGAAAGAACAACGCGTGCTTAGAGATGAACATTTATCTTCTTGTAGAACATGAATTTAGCCAACATCCTGTATTATGGCACGTTTTCCATTTGATCAAAAGGTTTTTCATAACAAATTTCTGCGTGTCTGCGGGTAAAATTCCTTTCATGAGAACTGTATTTTGGGAAGATAACCAGTTAAAGATGATCGACCAGCGCATTCTGCCGGGCCGCTTTGAGGTCGTGTCGTTCCAGGATCATGTTTCGGTGGCGCGGGCGATCAAGGATATGGTCGTGCGCGGCGCGCCGGCGATCGGCGCCGCTGCGGCCTTTGGGCTTGCGCTGGCGGGATATGAATCAAAGGCAGGTTCGAGCCACGAATTGCTGAGTGATTTACGATCCGCATCCGATACGCTGAAATCTGCGCGTCCGACGGCCGTAAATTTAGCCTGGGCAGTGGACCGGGTCATGTGGATTGCCGAGCAGACCAGGGACGAACGCGGCGTGGATGACTTGCGTCAATTGATCGTGGATGCCGCGCAACGTATCGCCGATGAAGATGTAGAAATCAATAAACGGATGGCAGAATATGGCGCGGCATTGATCAATGACGGTGACACGGTCATTCATCACTGTAATACGGGTGCGCTGGCAACCGTGGATTGGGGAACGGCCTTAGGTGTGATCCGTACAGCGCACGAGCAGGGGAAAAAGATTCACGTGCTTGTGGATGAAACCCGTCCGCGTTTACAGGGTGCGCGTCTCACTGCCTGGGAACTCGATCAGTACGGGATTCCCTACGAAATTATCAGCGACAACATGGCGGGATACTTTCTCAAAGCAGGCAGAGCGCAGAAAGTCCTCTTCGGCGCGGATCGCGTCGCGGCGAACGGTGACGTGGCGAACAAGATTGGGACATATATGCTTTCTTTAGCTGCGCATGATAATGGCGTCCCGGCATATGCCGTCGTTCCTACTTCGACCGTGGATCTTTCTCTCGAACACGGCGACTTGATCCCGATCGAGGAACGTGACCCGCAAGAGGTGCTCGGGATTCAATTCCAGGGTGAGCAGGTTGCACCCATCGAGGCGGAGGCACGCAATATCGCTTTCGATGTCACGCCGAATCGTCTGATCAGCGGTATTGTGACCGAGAACGGTGTGGTCCATCCACCGTTTGAAACGAACCTGAAAAAGGTTGTGTTAGGCGAGTAGGATTATGTTTCTTTTCCAAGTCCCTCCACCCACACGTTATGATTTGCGCTTCAACCTTGCCGGGTTTCCCGTTCGAGTGCATCCACTCTTCTGGTTGATCGCCGTACTTCTTGGATATTCCTCCGGCAACATTCTCCAGATTTTGATTTGGGTTCTGGTGGTTTTTATATCCATTCTCGTGCACGAGCTCGGTCACGCACTGGCGTTCCGCCGCTACGGGCTATCCTCACAGATCGTCCTTCACTTTGCAGGCGGCTTGACCGTTCCTGAGTCCACGCTATGGGGCAGTCGCTGGGCAAATGTCGCGTTGGGACCAAACCAGAATATTTTCATCTCTCTTGCTGGTCCCGGCGCGGGGTTTATACTTGCCGCGGCGGCGATCGTCGGGGTCATTCTAGCTGGCGGAGAGATTATTATGACCAGATTGCTGGGGTTTATCCCTATTCCTGGATTAGCACTGCTCCCATTCGGCGGGAACCTTTTAAACATGTTTGTGACCGCTTTGCTCTGGGTAAACATCTTCTGGGGCTTGATCAACCTTTTGCCTGTCTATCCACTGGATGGAGGCAACGTGGCACGGAATGTGCTCGTGCAGGTTGACCCAGTGGACGGTGTGCGCAAATCATTGTGGGTGTCTGTGATCGCCGGTGCCTTGATCGCCATCGTGGCATTCTTCTTTCTGGGCAGTCTCTATATGGCTATTTTGTTTGGGATTTTGGCATTTCAAAGCTATCAATCTTTGCAAGCTCGCTTTTGAATAACGAATTACCCAGCAGCTCAACTGCGGGGTAATTCGTTATCTTTCTAGACAATACAGAAGTGACATGATAAACTTTTGCGGTTGAATTGGCGTGGCGCCCGTCGCCACGCCTTTTACTGCGAATACCATCTGAACGCCAGCTATGGCGTTTCGCGCACGAGGTACAATGGACATTCTTATCACCGGCTCTGTTGCTTACGATTACCTGATGACCTTCCCCGGTCATTTCAAGGAACAAATCCTTCCCGAACGACTGGAATCCATCAGCTTATCCTTTTTGGTGGACTCGATGTCCAAACAGCGCGGAGGTATTGCACCGAACATCGCTTATACGATGGCTCTTCTCGGGGAACGGCCGCGTGTGATGGCAACTGTGGGGGAGGACTTTGAGGAGTATCGCGCCTGGCTTGAGGAGAAAGGTGTGGATACGAACCTCATGGGCGTGGTTCCCGGAATGTTTACCGCTTCTTTTTTTGCCACAACAGATCGTGCCTCTGCGCAAATTGCTACCTTCTACCCGGGTGCCATGGGGTATGGCGGCACCCAGTCTCTGAAAGATCTAAAGAGCATCCCCGATCTCGTTATTGTTTCTCCCAATGCCCCGGATGCGATGATGAAGTTCCCTGCCGAGTGCCGTGAGCTGGGGATCAACTACCTCTATGACCCGAGCCAGCAGGTCCTGCGGCTCGAGGGGCATGAGCTGGCGCGGGATATGGAAGGTGCTCATTTCCTTTTCTGTAATGATTACGAATTTGGTTTAATCTCAAAGAAGACGGGCTGGAGTCTGGATCAGATGCTGGATCACGTGAGGACCCTGGTCATTACACGCGGCAAAGACGGTGCAGACCTTTACTCGGGAATGGATGCCGTCCACATCCCGACCGTACCCGAAAATGAAATCGTAGATCCGACGGGGGTTGGAGACGCGTTCCGCGGAGGTTTCCTCACTGGATACTCGCGCGGGTTCGACTGGAAACTGTGCGGCGAGATCGGATCTCTGGCGGCGGTGTATTGCCTCGAACAGCGCGGACCGCAAAGTCACAATTACACACGTGAGGAGTTCATTAACCGTTTCCGTCATCACTTTGACGATGACGGAAAACTGGATGCGTTGTTGAATGGATTGACAACGGGTAAATCATATAGGAGTAACAATGAAAGAAGCAACAGCTAACAATTACGATATTAAAGATCTCAACCAGGCGGAAGGCGGTCATCGCCGCATTGACTGGGCAGAACTCGAGATGCCCGTTCTGCGCCAGATTCGCGAGCGCTTCAAAAAGGAGAAGCCGCTCCAGGGATTGCGGGTTTCGGCTTGTCTGCATGTGACTGCGGAAACCGCCAACCTGATGCGCACCTTGCAGGAAGGAGGCGCAGACGTTGTGCTAACCGCTTCCAATCCGCTTTCGACTCAGGATGATGTGGCCGCAGCCCTGGTGAATCGCTATGAAATCCCGACCTTCGCGATCAAAGGTGAAGATAACGTCACCTATTACAAGCACATTCGCGCCGCTCTCGAGCACAAGCCTCACATGACCATGGACGATGGTGCGGACCTGGTTTCCTCTCTGTTCTTCATCGAAATGGGCCGCTACGAAAAACTCGAGCCTTCTCTGGCTTCCTGGGCAAAAGGATTGTCGGATGAAGAACGCAAGGAATTCCTTGCTGGCGTGATCGGCGGCACAGAAGAGACCACCACCGGCGTCATCCGTCTTAAGGCGATGGAAGCGGATAAAGTCCTCAAGTTCCCGGTGATCGCCGTCAACGACGCGCAGACCAAGCACTTCTTCGATAACCGCTACGGGACAGGTCAATCCACCATCGACGGGATCATTCGCGCGACAAATGTCCTGCTGGCTGGTAAGAATTTCGTGGTCGCCGGCTATGGCTGGTGTGGACGAGGTCTTGCTTCCCGTGCCCGCGGTATGGGCGCGCAGGTCATCGTTACGGAAGTCGATCCCTTGAAGGCGCTCGAAGCAGTGATGGATGGCTATCAGGTGATGTCGATGGCAGAAGCCGCGAAGATCGGCGATTTCTTCTGCACAGTCACCGGTGATATCAATGTGATCGATGGACCTCATTTTGAGGCGATGAAGAATGGCGCGATTGTTGCCAACTCGGGACACTTCAACGTGGAGATCAACATTCCCGCGCTGAAGAAGATGAGTGTAGGGGAACCGACTCTCGTCCGCCCGTTTGTGGATCAGTACACCACAAAAGATGGGCGCAAGATCAACATCCTTGGCGAGGGACGCTTAATCAACCTTGCCTCTGCCGAAGGACACCCTGCCTCTGTGATGGATATGTCCTTTGCCAACCAGGCGCTCTCCGCAGAATACATGGCGAAGAATGCCGATAAGCTCGAGAAGAAGGTTTACTCCGTTCCTAACGAAATCGACGCAGAAATTGCCCGCCTTAAGCTTGAAGCAATGGGCGTGAGAATCGATACGCTTACAGGTGAGCAACAGCACTATCTGAGCTCGTGGGAAGAGGGAACGTAGGTAGTAATTGGTAAGTGGTAATTGAGGTTAGAGAATTAGAGATTGAACCTCGCAGACCATGGTCTGCGAGGTTTTTTGTTATGTAACTATCGTGTCCTGAGCTTTTATGGCTTGGTTTTGATTACCCCCGCGATGATATCTTTCCTAATCTGTTCCAGATCTGCCTTGACTTTGGCAGAAATCAACTGGTCCAATTCGTAGAACGGTGCGAGCCCTACCTCACTTGTCTCCAGTGTTCCTATGTGCACCCCGCCAGTAAATTTTCCCTCCTCTATGGCTTTGACCGCCTCAACCACGCTGACCTCATAATGCTTCACAATGCTCGTCAGAACAATGTTCTTATATTCCGGGTAGGTGATCGCCCAATCAGTATCGACCCCAATAATATAAGAATCATTGTGGGCCTTCACTGCATATAAAGTCCCTCCGCCGACACCGGTCCCCGCAACAGGCAGGATAACATCTGCACCCTGAATTAACAGTTGCTGCGTGATTTCTCTGCCTTCGGCAGCGCAGCAGAAATCGCCAACAAAGAGACCCTCGTGTTTCGTTACGTCCCAGCCAAGCAGCTCCACATCCGTTCCATTCTTTTTGTTGTAATGTCGAATGCCAAGAGCAAAGCCATCCATGAAGTCGGTGACAGGAGGAATACCAATGCCGCCAAAGACGCCAACTTTTCCTGTTTTTGTCACAGAAGCAGCCGTATATCCTGCCAGAAACGCGGCCTGATCTGTGGCATAGTTTTGCATCCAGATATTTTCCAGAGGCTGTTCGTATTCAAGATCTATTAGAAATTTTTGATCCGGGTTTGATTCGGCTGCAACCCGGATTGCATCCGCCATCGAGAATAGTCCGACAATAAGGTCGCAGTCGCCTCTCAAGAATTCATTGATATTCTTCGCAAAGTCAGGCGTGGAAGCCGACTGCAAGACTTTTGTATCCCACCCATATATAATGTTGGCATTTTGCAAGCCTCTATAGATCACTTCATTGAAAGACTGGTCATATAACCCGGCGGTGTTTGTCACCTGGCAAACCCTTCCCTGGTCTGTTGCAGGGAAGGGCGTTGTTGTCGAAACCGCTGCTGCAGGCTCACAAGCCGCCTGCTCCAAGTGCAAATACTTCCGACACTCTTCCGTGGTGAGTGAACGGGTCACCCGAGATTTTGCCAGCGTGACCAGGTCATCGATTTGCAAAATATAGACATGTACGCCGCTATCACCGCCAGTGACAAGCAGTTTTCCATCAGAGCTGAACAGAATATCGTGAAGGGCTGAGCCATCTCCAAAAAAAGTGAACAATTCTTCACCCGTGGATGTATCCCATAGTTTTGCCGTGCCGTCCTCGCTGGCTGTGGCAATCCTTGTTCCATCGGGACTAAAAGCGATGGAAGTGACAGCGCCAATATGACTGCCTAGCGTCAACAATTCCTGACCCGTTGCAGCATCCCAAACTTTTGCTGTGCCGTCCCAACTGGATGTGGCAATGCGTGTCCCATTTGGTTCAAAGGCGATGGCTGTCACATAGTCCGCGTGACCACGTAGAACCTGTGTTTCATCCCCTGTTGCGATGTCCCATAGGATCGTGTTTCCGTCCTGACCGCCGGTTCCAAGTATCTTGTCTGCGGGGTCGAAAGCGACAGAAAATACGCTGCCGGAATGCTCCAATGTGAGCAAAGGTGTATTACTGATTCTATTGGAAGAAATGTCCCATATCTTTACCCTGTAATCGTGGCTGGCAGTGGCGAGATGTTTGCCGTCTGTTGAAACTGTGATCGCGCTTAGTGCAGCCGTATGGCCGGATATCACGGCTAATTCTGCGCCTGTTCGCGAATCCCAGACCTTGACATTTCCATCATCGCCTGCGGTAAAGATGCGCAGACCCCCTCGATCGAAGACCAGGTCACTGACTGTGCTTTCTGTCTCGGGGAATGTGATCAGTTCGTTGCCGGAGTGTGTATCCCAGATCTTGATCGCTCCCGTTCCATCCATCGTTGCAAGGTGATCACCTTCCAAATTTACGGCGATCTGGCCGCTCGAACTATTCGCGGGTATAGTCAGCCATTCGCGCCTCGGGCCGACAACCCACAACCTTACTGTGCCATCTCTGCTGCTTGATATGATGTGCTGCCCATCGCGACTGAACTCCAGATCAATGACCTCGCCTGCATGACCAGACAGTCTAAACAGTTCGTTCCCGGTGGTCACATCCCACACGATGATTTTACGATCCAGGCCGCCTGTGGCGAGGCGAGTGCCATCCGGGCTGAACGCGACTGCGAAAACCAAGTTTTGATGACCCGCCAGAGTTAGCAATCGCGCTCCGGAAGCCGAATCCCAGAGATATGCCTCGTTTCCACTGATCGTGGCAATTCGTTTCCCGTCTGGGCTATATTCCGCCCCGACAACCCACCCCTGGTGGTCTGGCAGGCTAAGGAGTTGTTCACCCGTGGCTGCATCCCAAACGCGGGCAGTGCGGTCGTCGCTGGCTGTGAGGAGGTGTGTACCTGTGGCGTCAAAAACGGCGCTGCTGACAAAATCGGAATGACCGGGTAAGGCAACCAGTTCTCTGCCTGTCTTTGCCTCCCAGATTTTGGGTGTGTTATCTCCGGCGATAGTAGCTAGCCGTGATCCATCCCTATTGAAAGCAATTACGAAATTCGCATCGATTTGACCCGTTAACGGGATCTCTTTTCCTGTCGCAGCATCAATCATTTTGACAGTGCGATTTGGCATTACGATCGCCAGCCGTTTCCCATCCGGGCTATAGGCAGCAAAAAAGCCATCGAACCGCAACAACTGCTTGCCTGTTTCCATGTCCCACGTTTTTACCAATCCGTCTGCGGCAGCGCTCACAAATTGAGTACCGTCGGGGCTGAGAGCCACCATCATCGGTGCGCCGGGCTCGTGTGCAGGCAGGACAAGTTCTACCCGCGAAGCCTGCACGGCGCGATGCAGCGCATCGTCCGCTTCAATGGTGTAACTCAAACCCAGTGCTTCCAATGCCAGGAGAATACTGCGCTCCGGATCTACCTCCAAATTGCTGATCGAAGCGGCAGCTAATTCACGCGAGGTTGCAATCCGTTGTTGCGCCTGCGCGGCAATCGCAGCCTCTCGTGCCCGTGCACCGAGAAACAGGGCTGTCAGCGCCATAACCAGTGCAACGGTAAAGGCGCCTGCCAGGTAAAGCGCACGTTTACGCAACTGCTCTGCTGTATGAACCTGCTCTTCAGCTCGTTTGGATTCCGATTCCGCGCGTTGTTTCTCGGCTTCGGCACGCTGACGCTGTGCTTCTGCCGCGATCTGCACCGCTTGTAACTCACGCTGGCGCTGCGCTTCGCGCTCAGCGGATTCACGTTCGCTGGCTTCAATCGAAGCTGTGAGAAACTCACGTTCCAGCATGTTCATCTCTTCGGCGTGTGTTACTGCCCATTCCCGGGCCTGTGCCATTCGTGCGCCGCGATACAGGATATCGGGTGTGCAATCCAATCCCTGCCATTCGTGGGCAGCTTCCGTCAACTGGCGATGGAGGCGCAAGCCTTCGCGGTTATCTTCGAGCCAGCCGCGCAAGGTGGGCCACTCGCGAATCAGAGCCTCGTGCGCGACCTCAGCTGAGTCCTCATTGGTGATGATCAATCTTGCATCGGCTAAAGCCTTCAATACAGTATGGGTGGGGGTTGCCTCTTCAGGCTTTAAGATCAATTCATTGAATGTTGCACGGCGCCGTGTATCGGCAGCAGAAACCTCATCGCCCAATTCCGTCAGGCGTAAAAAAATTCTGCGCGCAATGGATCTTTGTTCATCCGTAAATTGGTCGATGAAGACGGTTTCTGCAGTTTCAGCAATCGCACCGCGTACGCCACCCGAGGAAGTATAGCCGCTTAACGTCATCGTGCGTCCGCGCCGCCTCTGCCAGGTTTCCAACAATGCATGAGAAAGTAACGGCAATGCGCCGGGTTCATGCCCGACTTCATGTAAGAGCAAATCAACCAAGCCGGTTTCAAATTCCCAGCGACCACGGAGGGCAGGCTCCTCGATGGCACGGCACAATTCTTCCTCGCTCATCGCGCCAATGTATTCTTGATTTCCCGCCAGGGCTTCTCGCAACTGAATGTAACTTGCACAGTGAGCATAGAAGTCGGCGCGCAACGTAATAATCACAATTACCGGACCGTCCGCTTCGGATGCAGCAGTAAGAAGGTTGTTGATAAACGCGGTTCTTTCTTCCTCAGAGCGACAGAGTGCGAACGTTTCCTCAAACTGATCAATCACCAGTAGCGCCCGCGCCTGGTTTTTCAATTGAAGCTGGCGTTTGACAAAGATTTGCAGACTGCGCGGGTCAAGTGAGAGGTCATCGATCAACGTGGAAGTAGTAACCACGGAAAGGCTGTCGCTAGTAAGACTTGCAGCCAGACTATCCAAAGGATGTGTAGTAGGAATGAGGATGTGTATCTGCCAATCGGCGGAGACCTTATTCCAGCGCAGTGCAGGAACTAATCCTGCACGGACAAGCGACGACTTGCCGCTCCCCGAGGCGCCTACGACGGCTAGGAAACGCGCTTTGGGCGGATCTTCCTGCGAAGTGAGAGCAAAAACACGCTCTGTAAGTTTTGTGATTAACGCTTCTCGCCCCACGAACAGGTCGGCGTCTGATTCATCGAAGTAATTCAGCCCTTTATAGGGACACAGCCCCAAGCCCGGAGCATCTTCGCGACGGACATTGCCAGCCAATTCCAGGAGCCGCGTCACCGCTTTTGGCTCATCCTCTATTCCAAGCGCAGGAACGAAACGAGCCTCAATCGTGGGAATGTCGGGGAGACGCAGGTTTTGTTCCAGACGGCTGATCTGGGCATGGCTATAACCCACCTGAACTGACAGTTCGAGCTGGGTTAG
>JAICRQ010000625.1 GCA_025966435.1 Anaerolineales bacterium
CAGTCCGCTCCAGGCAGCAGTGCCGTGAATAAATAGAATCACCTGCCCATCCGTGGGTCCCATTTCCTGGATGAACAACTCCACATCCCCCGCCTGCACGAATCGCCCCGTAGGCGGCGCGGCTTCCTGACGTGTCTTTGTCTCGCGCAGATTCGCTTGCAGTGTGAAAAATAAAATCACCGCGAGGAGCAAGGCAAAGATCGTAGCGAGGGTTTTTAGAAGATATGCCAGCCATTTTGTCATAATCATTTCCCTGCAAAAATCGCTGGTTGAGTAGTGGCGCCTTAGCGCCACGTATCGAAACCAGAGGGCCGCAAAAGTGCTCCTGTAACAAAATTGCTTTAGTGATTGGTGGTTTCGATATGCCGTTCTCCCGCAGTTTAACTGCAGGAGAACAGGCTACTCAACCACCGAGTTCACTTAATAATCATACATATGTTCAAATTCAATATCCTCCCTGCCATTCAGCTCTTCGAAGAACTGTGCCATATCCCCCACGCGAACCTTAATCGCCACACGTGTTTGCCCGGGCTGGGTGAGGATCGGCAGGTCGAAGAGATATTCTCCATACTCGAAGGTATAGTCTGCATCCTGTGGACCTAACAAGGTGAAGAGGATTTCATCGTTGCCGGCGATCTCCTTGAACTGCACGCCGCGCTCCAAAAGTCCCGGCACGGTATCCGAAAAATACTCGAAGCGCGTAATGCGGATGAGCTGCCGTCCACCGTCGATCTCCTGCACCACTTCCAGATCCTGGCTCAACATGTCGTCGGTGATGCCTTCGGTGACCGCGTAGATTTTTTCCACGTCCGCGCCACCATAGGTTGCCTGCGCGCCGAGGTTAGTAAGACTGCTATACAAAAGCTTCCCGCCATATTCCACGGTCAGGGCGAGCTTGCGTTCCCATTTACGGAGTGGGTCCGGTCCCCACATGCTGGTCTCATTCCACAAGCCTTGCAGCGTTTCCCGGAAGGGGAAGAAATACCACGGCGTCACGTGCATGAATTCGCCGTAGTCCTGCGCCACCCGCGCGGCATAGACTTCCTCCTCGGTAGGCACATCCGAGCTGATCCAATCGGTGAGGCGTCCAACTGTCCCTTCGTAAGCACCCTTGAGCATATTCTCGGCTGTAAAGCTGATGCCGATAAACGCCAGTGTGAATTGCGAATCACTGTTGAACGGATACCTGCCGCGAATCTCGTTGCACACATCCACATAACTCTGCCAGTATTGCCCCACTGCGCCAAAGTATGGAAAGTCACTTGAGCTATGCTCCGCGATGAAATCAGCATATTCATCCGTGCTGTAGACGATGTACCACTCCGGCAGCGTGAGATATGTTTTGGATTCGGGACGGTAATAATCCGGGATCTCGCCGACCGCCTCCCGGATCGCCGCGTCGCCTGAGGCGGGCTCTTCCGCCGGAGGGTTTTCCCAGATCTGGCACGCAATCCAGACACGCGGCAGATTTACGATCGAGGGACCCAGCGCGATCAGGAGCACCGCCCAAATGAAGATGGCGAGACAGCCGGGGCGGCGCCTGCGCCTATGCATATACATGTTGGGCAAAGCGCTTGCTCAACACAAAGCCAATATAGACCGCGATCCCGCCGATGGCGATATGAG
>JAICRQ010000368.1 GCA_025966435.1 Anaerolineales bacterium
CTCGCCATAAAGGCGATCGTGAAAAAGACGAGGACGACAAAAGCAATTAAGGACAAAATTCCGAAACCTGCAGCATTCATGTTAAGCTCCTGTGCTACTTCAATTTTTCGACGATCAGGGTGTTTCCGCCGGTCACGCCTACAACATGTACTTTCTCACCTGTGGCAATCACACTCTTGTTGCTTGAAACGGCATCAAAGATCTTCAGCGAGCCCTGTGCGATGATCTGTACCTGTCCGGTGCCACTCTTTGGAATGGTCAAATACACATTCCCCTCTGAGCCGATCGTGTTTTGAATCCGAATGGTCCCATCTGTTTGCAGGCGCTTCATTTGACTAAACACCAGGCCTGTGATGGCAACGGTGGCAAGACCTGCTAGTATTCCGCCCAGGACAGTGATCAAAACGGGGAGACCCGCCTTCAGCAATGCCAACCCTACAAGCCCAAACATCATAAAAAAGGACGTCAGCCCCTGTATGGATATCAATTGGAAGCTTAGATCTGCGTCAGCAGACTCGCCTGCTGAAACATCGCCCCCTGTATCGAGCGCAGTGTCGAGTGCGTCGTCACCGACGCTTCCGCCAAGGAACATCATAATGACTCGAAGAATGAACAGCGTCCCGCCGATGATTGTAGAGGCCCAGTAGATGATCTCGATCCAGGTTAGCCCAGCCATGCAGTTCCTTTTTGATTGTATTTAGACCATTATACACTTGTATATACGTATGAAAGAAAGAGGAGTTGCATCTTTCCCTGGAGCATGTGTTTATTTTGCTGGTGTGATCATAATACCCCGAAAGTAATAGATCGGGCTCAGAAGCCCGGTCTATTACTTTAGTCCCGTTGGAAACGTGACCTACTGGATGGCTTGCGTCTGTTCCGGGACGACAATCGCCATGATCAGATACACAATGGCGATCCCGCCGAAGCCGGTGAAGAACGCCAGAATGACGAGCAAACGGACGATGGTTGGATCAATGCCAAGATATTCACCCAAGCCCGCGCATACCCCCGCGATCATGCGATTGGACGCGCTACGCGTCAGTTGCCTGTAGTTTGTGTTCATAATGTACTCCTTTCCATGATTTCTATAGGAACATACGCAAGAGGGAACACAAAGTTGCGCTTGCGTATTTCCGACAGGCGCTGGCGGCTCAGAAAGCTGTGCTTACTCTGGCCTAAAGAAGAACCTGAGTATCGACTCAAGCCCAGACGTCCCCAGGTTATCTACAGCACGAATCGTCGCAGTGGCTTCCCATTCACAGAATTCAAGAGGAAGATCCCTGAGGGGGAAATCGTTGCCTGGAACGAAAACTTGCTCAATCGTTCTTTCACCGAATTCACTATGCATAGCGGTAAGCACCAAATCATAGCCTTTGATTCCATCTGGATCGAATGGTTCACTCCACTGGAGCACTACATCAGTGCTGCACGGAACGCTTCCGTTCTGCAGCGCGTTCGCTGAGAAATTCGGTGGTGGCGGAGGGGGTGGATTGGTCGTAGGGCTGGGCGTAAACGTCTCAGTTGGCGGCGGAGTCGTGGTGATGATTAGCGGGACAATTCCAAAGTTTTGATTAAGGGTTGGCGTGGGACTTGGAACGGTGGGAGAGATCGTGGCAGTTCCCGTCTCCGTGAGAGTAGGAGAGTTAGTAATGATTAAGGATGGTGTTATCGAGAACATAGCAGTGGCTGTAACGACCTGCGGGGTTGAGGTTGCCGGGGGCTGCGTGGGCGTGATCATTGTTACTGTGCTTGCTGGCGGTACAGGAGGGTTGGGCCCGCGGGGCGGAAATAAAAGTAAAAGAAGAGCAGCTATCAGTACAAGCCCAATCGCAAAGGCAAGGATGCGTGGGAAAACAGCTGGGCGCGGTTGCGGGTGGAGGATGGGTCCAATTTCTCCTGAATTCACCCATACATAGTTCTCCTCGCCATCCAGACGGACCGCCTCGATGCCGTAATCGAGGAGCCGGTTGTCACGGTTCAGCGCTGCCGTTTTGAGAACATAGGCACCACGCCGGGGCATGGTGATTAATACGTGCAGGCTGCCAGCCCAAAGTTTGGAAATGCTCAGCTTCGAGCGCGATACGGCACTGACTTCGGAGATGAACTTTATCAGCTTTTGTTGTTTGACAGCGCTGAAACTGGATACGGTTTCATTCCGAACCACAACTTCCACCTGGCGAGTCTCGGAGGGTTGCATACTGGAGAGACTCTCGCGTTGTGTCCGCAGGACCTCTACGAGCTCGCGATACTTGGTTTCCGGACTTCCGGCATAGTCGATCATCTGAATCCCCGCCAGTTGATAACGGAATTGCGGAGGCAGCGTTACAGGCGCGATGACCAGTGGGAAGAGCCGCCGTTTTGCGTCCTGCGCGAGCTGTACCTCCTTACGGACGTTATCGGAAGAAGTGGCACTGGGAGTAAGCATGAGCACAAATGAGTCAGCTGAGTCAATTGCGGCGACGATTGCCACCGTCCAGAGTTCGCCTCCCTTAATCCGGGCGCGGTCTATCCAGACATCAAAACCGTCTCGTTCCAGCCGTGCAGCAATCTTGTCAACTGTATTTGCATCCTGTCGAGAGTAGCTGATGAACACAAATCCCATATAACCGCCTCTTTAGGGTCGAGCCTGTTAGAAATATTATAAGGTTTTCAAAAGGGTTTTCAATAGGCAATTTGAAGCTGAGAATGTAGCATTCTCTTTCCCGCAGTTCAATTGCATGAAAACAGACTAATTACCCACCGATTGATTCCCCAACGGTTCTTTGTAGGGTACGAGTAGAGATTCAGGCAGCAGACTGATGCTGCTCACCAGCCCATCCAGGTTTTTCATACTCTTTACTTTTTCGTGGACGATTAATACCGCTTCGGTACTTTCATTCACAATGCGGGTCATCGTTGTTTCACTCAAATATTGATAAGGGATAGACAAAAACCAATCGTCTTCCTGCTCGCTGTAAAACTTGCAGATGTGGTTGTACTGGTGATGTAGAGCCTCAACTTTCACAAAAGGCAGATAAGAAGGCGGGTACGGATTCGCCATGATCACGCGCCAGAAGATATGCTCGGGGTAATCTCGCACATATAGCTGGTCCAGCCCGTACCAATCGCCCTTGACGAGACTCACAGCGTTCTTGAAGTCTGCATCGAATAAGGGTTTGAATTGCAGCTGTGTAGCCTCCCAGACTCGCTTTGCCCAGAGGATATCGCAGATCAGATGAAAGAAATAACCAAGTCGAAAACTATAACGCTGGATGTCGTCTTCTGGTCTGATAGTTGCCAGATATTGTTGATAGTAGACGAGATCATGAATGGACTCTTCCGCTTCTCCTTTCCGCAGAAAGTGAGTGACTTCTTTAGGCGGGTCGAACTCCGTCCAATCCGCGTTCGGGACGCCGGAGTCGGGGGAGAAATTCCCGAACGTAAATGTGACTTCATCTACGTTTGGAAAATGAGATAATAAATTCTCGGCAATGCGCAAGTGTGAAATCCAGGTCCCCATTACTTATACTTTCGGCTCTCCAAATAATTCGCCAGCGACGCCCAGAGCAGCGCCAGCCCGATCATCAAATAAACAAGTGCTTGCAATCCCAGCCATTGGAGTTGGGAAATTCCGAACACCGAGAATAAGAGTCCTACAACGCCGTAGAATATCGTGTTTCGCAAGTAATCTGACCCGACGCGTTTAGACTGCAAAATGTTCTTTTGCAGCAATTCTTCCATCGCCCGGACCTGTCCTTCGTGCAAGCCTTCGCAAGCCAGAGAATCTCCCGAATGTGCAGCACAGTCACTACAAAGCCCGCGCTGGCAGTATTTGCAGAGTCCAATGGCAGGCTTATCCGGATGGTAATAGCAGACCAATGCTATTCTCCGATCAGCTGCAAGATCAATTTCCGCTGGCGCGGGCGATTGTCGAAATCCACGTAGATAATTTGCTGCCACGTACCGAGTGTCAATTGTCCATCGACAAATGGAATGGTTAGCGAAGGCCCGAGCAGTGCCGCGCGGACATGGCTGTGACCGTTGCCGTCATGCCAGCGTTCATTGTGGGCGTACTCTCGATTTTGCGGAATGATCTCATCGAACAGCCGGCGCAGGTCGCTGACAGCCCCGCTTTCATATTCGATCGTCGTCAGTGCCGATGTGGAGGACGGGCAGAAAACGGTTGCGGTGCCGTCTTTGAGTCCGCTTTGGAGAATACTTCGGGCGACCTCCGCGGTGATATCA
>JAICRQ010000326.1 GCA_025966435.1 Anaerolineales bacterium
CTGGCTGTCGTCCAAAGGGACAGTTGCTCTGCTCGACGTTGACTATCACTGCGGCAACGGCACGCAGGACATTTTCTACGAGCGGAAGGATGTGCTGACGATCTCCATCCATGCTGACCCGGACTTTGAGTATCCCCATTATGCAGGGTATGCCAGCGAAACAGGCACCGGTGCGGGGCTGGGATACCACAAAAACTTCCCCTTGGAGAGAGGCACCGATGACGCGCGCTACCTCTCAGCTTTGGAAGAAGCGTTGACTCTTATCCGTAACTTCGGTCCGAACGTTTTGGTCATCTCCGCCGGAATGGACATTTACGCGGACGATCCGCTTGGAACGATCAAGGTCACGACAGGGGGAATTGGAGAGATCGGCAAGCGAATCTCCGCACTGCATCTGCCGACCGTCATCGTGATGGAGGGTGGTTATAACAATGAGGCGCTTGGCAGAAATATCATAAGTTTTTTAGGAGAGTTTAGATGAAAGTCGATAAGATCATTGGATTGATCTTACTATTTGTTTCCGCCTGTGCACCTTCTACACAACAACTGACCTCCACAGTTCCACCTGCCACGCCGACAGAAGAATCAACGGAGACCCCTGAACCGACGTTTGCCTCCACCGCTACACAAACAGCCACGTCCGAGCCGACCCGTACATTGACGCCGACAATCGAAATGTCTCCGACGGTCACCGCCACCGCAACGTTTGCCTTCCCCAGTGTGACCGTCAATAAGCAGGCACATTGCCGCTATGGTCCGTCTGTTGCCTATCTTCACGCCGCCGATTTATATACCGGTGATACCGGGACGGTTCGGGGGCGATACATCTACAGCAACTGGCTGTATGTCAAGTTCGATAAGCTGAACTACTTTTGCTGGGTGGCGCCCTCCGTGGTGGATGTGGTTGGAGATGTTTCCACGGTGGCGTATAAGGAACTGAACCTGCAATCCATTGGGAGCAATATGTATGGTGCCCCTGGCAATGTGACGGCCGTTCGGGATGGGGAAAGGGTCATCATCAGCTGGAACCAGGTAGAGATGACGCTGGATGACGATCGCGGCTACCTGCTTGAATTGTTCGTCTGCCAGGATGGCAACTATCTCTGGTGGACGGACTCTTACCCGGAGCAAGGTTCCACCAGCTATACTGTGCGGGACGAAGCGGGCTGTGCTCAGCCTTCTTCAGGCAAGCTTTATACAGTTGAAAAGCACGGGTTTTCCGAGCCCGCCATTATCCCCTGGCCTGCGCCATAGAGACAGTGACCCTCGCTCAAATGCGAGGGTCATTGTTTGTCTCATTCAACTGCATTGCAAGAGCAATGGCTCCCAGGCTGCCGGATTGATTCCCCAGCCCCGGCGGCACGATGTAATCTTCAATATACTCGAGCAGGCTTTTACTGGTCAGGTAGCCGTTCAACAGCTCACGGACTCTCCAGCGGATTTTCGGGAACAGGAACTCGCGCTGCATCACGCCGCCGCCCAGCACGATTTTCTTCGGGGAAAGTGTCAGGATGTAATTCACCAGTGCAGAGGCGATGTAATCGGCCTCGAGATTCCAGAACGGATCGTTTTCCGGAATCATGGCTCCTGACATACCCATCCGTTTTTCGATCGCCGGTCCACTGGCGAGCCCCTCGAAGCAATCTTCGTGAAAGGAGCAATTCCCGACGAACGGATCCAGCTCATGGTTGTGCGGGATGCGGATGTGCCCCATCTCGGGGCTGAGCAATCCAATCAGCGATCGTCCATCCTTAATGTATCCGCCGCCAATGCCCGTTCCAATTGTTAGATAGAGCGAGGGATCGTGTCCGCTGCTCACACCCCATTTGTATTCTCCCAACCCCGCAGCGTTGACATCTGTATCAATGGCGATCTTGATTCCCAGTGCACCTCGCAAAATGCCCAGGACGTTGGTGTTGCTCCAACCCGTTTTAGGCGTTGCGGTAATGTAACCATACGTAGGTGACCCAGGGTTGACGTCGAGAGGTCCGAAACAACCCACGCCGATAGCGTGAATTTGTCCCGACGCGGCAAAGGGCTTAAAGAATTGAATGGCTCTGCCCAGCGTCTCTTCGGGCATGGTGGTTTTAAATCGGATTTCGTCAACGATGTGACTGGGTCCACCCGCAACTACGCACACGAACTTTGTCCCCCCTGCTTCAATACCACCGTAGAGCTTTTTGTTCTGCATGTGCCTTAGGGGTTTTTCTTCTTTCTTGCCAGACGGTTGAGAAATTGAAGCAGTTCCTGCATCTTCTCGGGCGCAGAAGCATCCCCTGTGACCACGGTATGTTCCCCGCGCCGGGTTTCCACGGTGATTGTATACGTAAACTCGTCTGGCATGGATTCGGAACCGGTCATTTGCTCCGGTAAGTTTTCAAATTCCAGATCGTCAAGCAACTCCGACAGTTTGTGAACCTGCTCCTCAGAGAGGTCATCCGGCTTAAGGTCTCGGGCAATCGTCATGCCGGCGAACCCGCCGGTGCGCTCGAATTTGATTCGTTCGACGTCCATTCCTTTCCTCGCTATCGTTTCGCGGGCGCCGCGCCGATCATCCGCAGCAGGGCTTCCAGGCAGCCGCCGCCCGGTTCCGTGGGAGGAGTCCCGCCGCCATCGACGTTCAGCCCAACTTCCGCCCAGCCCTTCCTGACAGCCTGTTGCTCGACGCTCCCTGCCCCGAACAATTGTCCCGCCACCTGATAGGTCTGGCTCGCGCAATCCTGGAATCGAGACGTTGCGGTGAGCTTATCCTTTAATGTGACATACCAGATCTGCCCCGCCCGCTCCCAGGCAAACCCGCCTAGCTCTACAGCCGTGATATAGAAAGCACGATTCGGGATCCCGGAATTGATGTGGACGCCGCCATTATCACTGATCGTCGTGACGTAATCCCTCATGTGACCAGGCTGTGGGTCCTTGCCCAGCACCGGGTCGTCATATGCCGTCCCTGGTTCTTTCATCGAACGGATGCCGACACCGTTTACGTTTTCGGTGAGCAAGCCTCCGCCAATGATCCAATCCGCCTCGCTGGCAAGCTGTTGCAGCTGGTATTGTTTGACCAGCGAACCAAACACATCCGACATAGACTCGTTCAGCGCGCCCGGCTGTTGAAAATATTGCAGCTTGGCTTCGAACTGGGTCACACCATGCGTCAGCTCATGACCGATAATGTCAATCGCGATCGTAAAGCGGTTGAAGAGACGCTCATCTTCCGGCAGATCTTCATCGCCATCCCCATAGACCATTTGCTCGCCATCCCAGAAGGCATTGTCGTACCCTCTCCGGTAATGGACGGTGGAATCCAGGCGCATCCCATTGCCGTCAATCGAGTTGCGCTGGTATTCATTATTGAACAAATCGTAGGTGACGCCGCTGCCGTCATACGCCTCATTCACTGCTACATCCGCCGTTGGGCCGTCTCCTTCCTTGCGGACTACCGTACCCGGAAGGCTCGAGCCGTTCCTGGCATCATAAACCACGCGATCCTTGCCGCCCGCGGCAACCCGGAATGTCGCAGCGGAAAAATCAGCCAGAGCCTGTCGCTGGCCGCGCATCTGGGCAGATAGTTTGAGCGTCTCCATAGCCACATTCTTCTGCACCGGAGTACCACTGGTGGCTATGTTTTTCAGCATATAAGGGGGAACGATGCAATTAACAGGGGAATGCTTGTGCATGATACGAGCCCTTTCTTAATCTGAATAGATTTGGAACAAGCTTCATCAGTATACGTGGTTTTTAAGGAAAGTTCAATGAGTGTGCCGATTTGCGGCTAGGTATCCGCTGCGCGAACCTCCAGATGAGCCGCCTCCACAGGAATGCCGCGAAATTCTGCAAAAGATAAGTCCTCAAATGCCAGGTTCAGATGTTTTCGCGCCCTGTCGAGCAACGCGTTGTAACTTGTTCCTATAGCCGTTTCCCACTTTAGGTGGAGTTGATCGGCTACGGCACGTATCACATCTACTGTTCCAGCTTCGATTTCGACAAAATTTCCGTAAGGCAGTTCGTCCAGCATAACGAAAGAATCGTTCAATTTATATGTCGTGCGATACTTTTCGTAATAGACCAGCTTTTGATACCCGAGCGCCTCTAGGAAACGTTTTGCTTTGTCGAAATCCTCCACATCAAATTCAATTTCTTCGCGGCTGAGAACTCCCTGCTCATTAGTGCTGGCGCTTTTGTATGTCAGCTTTATGCTGGCATCCCGGCGCAGGCGAAGGACTTTCCCCTCTGCGCGGAGCGGCGCGCCCGGCAGGTCAAACCGGATATTGGTTTCCAGGACGCGCTCCTGAACGAGTCGGGCATTCAGTTCTTCCAGGCGCGATTTGACCCGCTCCAGGTCGCGAACGTAAAACTTGACTTCTGTCTCCAGCCCATGCACAGGCATCAGATCACGCTCAACAGCGTTTGTTTTTGCTCTACTGTTTCACCCGCCTTCACACGTACACGCCCAACTGTGCCGTCACGCGGCGCTTTCAACTCATTTTGCATTTTCATCGATTCGAGAATCAGCAGCACCTGGCCCTTCTTGACC
>JAICRQ010000109.1 GCA_025966435.1 Anaerolineales bacterium
TGAACCATCGCGCACTGCAATCACATCGCCTTCTTTCAAAAGCATGGAAGGCACATCGGTGCGGCGACCATTTACTGTGAAGTGACCATGGGTCACCATGACACGAGCCTGTGCACGATTTGCAGCAAACCCGAGGCGATAGACAACATTGTCCAAGCGTGACTCGAGGAGCTGTAAAAGATTGAGACCCGTCAGACCGCGGCGCTGATTCGCCACTTCATAATAGCGGCGGAACTGGCGTTCCAACACGCCATAGACGCGGCGGGCACGCTGCTTGGCACGCAGCTGCCGCAAATAATCGGACTCGCGTCCAGAACGATTTCCGCCGCGACTGCCCGTCCGGCCATGCTGACCAGGTGGGAAACTGCGCCGATCAATCGCGCATTTTGGGGTGAAGCAGCGCTCGCCCTTCAAATAGAGCTTTTCGCCTTCACGCCGGCAAATTCTACAAACCGGACCAAGATTCTTCGACATAGATTACTTTCCTCTTACTCAAATTAGACGCGGCGCTTTTTCGGCGGTCGACAGCCGTTATGCGGCACCGGCGTGATATCAGAAATGGAACGGACTCTCAGCCCCATAGCCTGGACGGCACGAATAGCGTTTTCGCGACCCGGGCCAGGCCCCTTTACAAACAACTCGACTTCCTGTATTCCCAACTGTTGGGCAGCCTTGATGGCCTGCTCGGCGGCAAGACGCGCTGCGAACGGCGTGCTCTTGCGGGAGCCTTTGAAACCAGCAGAGCCCGCACTGCCCCAGGCAACCGTATTGCCTTCTGTGTCGGTAATGGTGACAATCGTATTATTAAAGGATGCAAAGATATGCACCTGCCCGGAAGAGATAGCGCGTCTGGTTTTCTTGGCGCCAGCCCCTCGACGTGTGGAACGTACACTTTGAGCCATAATTCATCAACCTCTTATTTCTTTGCACCACGGCGGCGACCACGACCGGCAACCGTCTTTTTGGTGCCCTTGCGAGTACGTGAGTTCGTACGTGTCCGCTGGCCGCGCACCGGCAGATTCCGGCGATGGCGCATCCCGCGGTAAGACCCAATCTCGATCAGGCGCTTAATGCTCATCTGAACTTCGCGGCGCAAGTCACCTTCCACCTTGTAGTTCCTGCTGATGAACTCGCGGATCGCCTGCACATCCGCCTCCGAAAGATCCTTCACTCGAGTATCGGGGTTGACTCTGGTCTGAGTCAAGATTTCCTGCGCGCGAGTCGGTCCTATCCCAAAGAGATAGGTCAAGCCAACTTCCACCCGCTTATTGCGGGGCAGATCGACACCTTCAATTCTCGCCATAATTCATCTATCCTTGTCGCTGCTTATGCTTTGGATTTTCACAGATAACAAACACGATGCCCTTACGCCGGACAATCCGGCATTTGGCACAGCGCTTCCGTATCGACGGAGAAACTTTCATAACAACACTCCTTACAAACTTTCATTCACTATGTAGCCAAGCTTTTAATTATACACGCTCGTCTTTCAATTGTCCAGGTTACACGCAGTGTTTTGCAGGGATCACGGGACAGTCAGGATGAGAGGTTCTCCTTCGGTGACAGCTACAGAATGCTCATAATGTGCTGTCAATGATCCATCTGCGGACACTACTGTCCACTGGTCCGGAAGGACACGTGTTTCTTCCGTACCGACAAGCACCATAGGTTCGATAGCAATCGTCATGCCTGCCTTGAGCGGAAGCCCTGTTCCGGGCTTGCCATAGTTTGGCACCTGCGGACCTTCGTGCATTTGTCTGCCAACACCGTGACCTGTATATTCGCGTGTCACAAAATAGCCACGGCTTTCCACATGATTTTGTATCGCCGCTGAGACGTCACCCGTGCGATTACCGACGCACATCATCTCAATACCTGCGTTCAGCGCTCCCTGAGTCACCTCTAGGAGTTTTTGGGCTTCGGGAGGAATTTCTCCCACACCACCCGTGAACGCTGAGTCAGCAACCATTCCTTCAAGAACCGTTCCGCAATCCACTGAGACGATGTCTCCAACTTTTAGCTTACGCCTCTTACTGGGAATGCCATGAACCAGCTCGCGATTGATGCTGACCGTAATCGAGGCAGGAAATGGGGGATGACCATATCCTTTGAACGGCGAGAAACATCCGTGTTTCCTAAGCACTTCCTCAGCAGCCGCGTTGAGGTCGGCAGTGGAAACACCCGGTTTTAAAAGTTCTCTGGTCGCAGCCAGAACTTCTGCATTGATTCGGCCTGCCTCCCGCATCACGCTCAACTCGGCAGGGCTTTTGATATGGATCTGACGTGCCCAACTCATACGTATTGTTTTTTCACCGCGACCAATAGGTCCTGCGCTACCAGATCGATAGATCGCGCTCCATCAATTTCAACCAATTTCCCATGATCGCGATAATGATCAATCAATGGTGAAGTCTGCTTGTAGTAGACTTCAATGCGGCGCTTCACCGTTTCTGCTTTATCGTCGTCACGTTGATACAGATCAGATCCATCAAAATCACACTTCTTGTCGTGTTTCGGCGGGTTTGTCTTCTCATTGAAGATGTGACCTTCAGCCCGGCATGTCCAGCGAGTACCCAATCGTTCGATGAGGACACCTTCTGCCGCCTTGATGAAGGGGACAACGTCCACGCGTCCATCAAATTCCTGAAGCATCGCTTCCAACGCCCCCGCTTGTGCGGGAGTGCGGGGGAAGCCGTCCAAAATAGCGCCTTTCTTACAGTCTGGACGAGAAAGGCGTTCCCGGATCATGGCAATCGTCACATCATCAGGGACAAGCTCTCCTTTGGTCATATAGGTTTGAGCCAGCTTTCCAAGCTCCGTCTGGTTTTTAAGGTTCTCGCGAAAGAGTTCCCCGGAAGAGATATGTGCCAATCCCGTTTTTTCGGATAAGATCTTCGCCTGCGTACCTTTGCCAACGCCCGGAGGCCCGAGCAGCACGATGAAGGTCGCCATTCATGCTCCTAGCTGATGAGAAGTTTTTCTTGATAACCGTGCAACTTAAGCTCAGCCTCAATATTCATAAACGTATCGCGAACCACGCCAACAACGATCAGCAGGCCCGAAGATGAGACGAGGAACAAGCCTATACTGTTCGCCGCAGCGGGTATAACCAGCTGCAAAAGGAATGGCATAATAGCAACTGTGCCCAACAATAATGCACCTGGCAGGGTGATGCGGCTCTGAATACGGCTTAAATATTTTTGTGTCGCAGCACCACTATGCACACCGGGAATTTGAGCGCCAGATCGCTTCAGATTGTCACCATAGTTTTGTTGCTCAAAAATGACAGTCGTGTAGAAATAGGTAAAGCTCACAACCATAATAAAATAGAGAACCCAGTATCCCCAGGAATTAATACCAGTCGGGTTGAAGAAACTCTGAATACTGGTTGAAATAGCTTGCACCCATTGCGTTTCTGAGGAAATAAAATAACTGGCAATGATCGCGGGAAATTGCAGGATAGCACTGGCAAAGATCAGAGGAATCATGCCCGAGAGATTGACCATCAAAGGCAATGTCGGCTGAGGCATTTTTACTGATTTGCCGCGCTGAATGGCATAAAAAACCTGGCTCTTCTGAGGATACATGATTGGAACGTTACGACGTCCCTGCTGCACATACACGATCGCGAGCACAGTCAACACGATCACAAAGAGCATAGCGGCAAGCAAAACCCAGCGGTTCTGCTCATCCAGCAAAAGGGTCTGAATATTGGCTGGGATTTGTGAAACAATCCCCGCAAAGATCACCAGCGATAGACCCTGTCCGCGGATACCATATTCGGAAATCAATTCACCGATCCAGATGGCGAACATCGTTCCTGCGGTCATAACCAGAAGGACACTCAGGGATGGGAGCCATAGTTCGCGACTGAATAAGTTGAACTGGAGAATCGGGCGACCCAACGCCTGGATGGAAAGAGAATTGAATATATTGATCTGTCCGATCGCAGACAGGACGGCCATCGGAACAGCTAGATAATAGGTCCACTTTTCCATCCAGCGGCGGCCTTCACGCTGATCCTCCTGCATTCGTCTCTGGAGGGAGGGAATGATCGGAATGAGCAGTTGCAGAATGATTTGGGCAGTAATGTAGGGATACACACCCATCGAGAGGAGGGAGAAGTTAGAGATCGTACCGCCGGAGAGTAGAATCAGGAACCCAATAAAGCCACACTGGCCGCCTTGCGACTGGAAGAAGATTGCCAGTGCCTCAAGGTCGGCGCCCGGCACGGGGACAATTGCTGCAATCCGGAAGAGCATCAACAACGCAAGAGTGATGAGCAATTTCTTCCGTATATCTTGCGAGCGCCATAAAAAGCGCCACGCGGATTGTTTCTTTTCAGGCATGTCTGAACATTCCTATGAGAGCAGGGTTAACCGATCAACTCGACGCTGCCGCCAGCTGCCTCGATCTTTGTTTTCGCACTCGCGCTGACGCGATGAGCGCGCACCTTGAGAGCCACCTGAATCTCTCCACGCCCCAAGATAACAATAGGGTTGCGCGGGTCACGCAGTAGATGGGCTTTTTCCAATGATTCGGGGTTGACTTCCACATCGGATTGGAAGGATTCTGTCAACTGATCTAAATTCACTTCGTTGAAGGTTACCTGGTTGCGCGGAGTAAATCCCTGACCGCGCATAAACGGCAGGCGGCGATAGAATGGCAGATTGCCACCTTGGCGGTAGGCCTTCCCACCTTGGCCGGAGCGCGCGCCCTCACCTTTGGTACCACGGCCGGCAGTCTTTCCCTGACCGGCAGAGATACCGCGCCCCACACGCTTTTTATTCTTTTTAGAGCCCGGATTGGGCACAAGATCATGTAATTTCATCGTTTCTACTCTTCCAATCGAACCAGATGAACAACTTTGCGAATCATCCCGCGCAAGGCTGGGTTATCCTGATGTTCAACGGTTTGATGCATGCGGCGTAGCCCCAGCGCAAGCACTGTTTCCTTCTGATCCTTGGTATACCCGATGGGGCTGCGAACCAGGGTCACGCGGATGGTTTTTTCGCCTGTTTCTTTCTTAGGCATTTTGCTTCCTCCGTTCCCAGAACGGCAATAGTTCTTTGACATTTTTACCGCGGCGAGCCGCTTCCACCTGAGGTGACTTCAATTGCTCGAGAGCATCGAATGTCGCCTGCACTACGTTTAGAACGTTGGCGCTGCCCTGGGACTTGGTCAAAATATCGCGCACACCCGCCACTTCGAGTACAGCGCGTACGCCGCCTGCGGCAATCACACCCGTACCCGCAGAAGCCGGTTTGAGCATCACACGTGCGCCTGCGACCTTCCCCAGCACTTCATGAGGGATGGTGGTACCGGATAAATTAACGACGCGCATATTCTTGCGAGCCCGTTCAGAAGCTTTACGCATAGCGTCTGGCACCGCATTCGCCTTGCCAACGCCCATGGAAATGGTGCCTTTCTTATCGCCAACCACAACCGTTACGCGGAATTGAAAACGGCGACCACCTTTGACGACTTTGGCCACGCGAGCAATCTCAATCACGCGCTCTTCAAACTGGTCTTGCCCTTCAAAATTCTGCTGTTGAGTATTTTCGACCATTTCTTTCTCCAGTCAAACCTAAAATTGCAGACCAGCTTCACGCGCCCCATCTGCGAGCGCCTTGACGCGTCCAATATAGCGATAGCCGCCACGGTCAAAGACAACTGCCTGAATCCCTTTATCCTTGGCGCGCTCGGCAACCGTCTGACCGACAAGTTTCGCCTGTTCAGCCTTTTTCAGACCCTTCAATTTTTCGCGCAGCTCATGATCCACCGTCGAAGCGGAAAGCAGCGTACGACCCGTCTGGTCGTCAATCACCTGTGCATAAATGGCAGATAGACTGCGGAACACGTTCAAACGCGGACGCTCGGCAGTTCCCTGCAAATTCTTGCGGACGCGGATATGACGACGTACGCGTGCAACAGAACGAGAATTTTTCGCCATGGCTTACTTGGCTCCTTTCCCGGCTTTCCCGGCTTTCCGGCGGATTTTCTCACCGAGGTAACGAATTCCCTTGCCGTGATAGGGCTCAGGCGGACGAATACGGCGGATCTCGGCGGCAGTCTGACCGACAACTTCGCGGTCATAGCCTAGCACCTTGACCTGACGGGTCTTCTGATCAACCTCAAATGAGATGCCGTCTGGAGGCGGCACTTTCACAGGATGTGAATACCCGACAAACAATGCCAGGTCCTTGCCCTGCATTTCTGCACGGTAGCCCACACCCTGTACCTCCAGCACCGTTTCAAAACCTGAACTAACGCCATGAACCATGTTCGCGATCACAGCACGTGTAGTGCCATGAAGGGCGCGTTCTTTTGGATCGTCAGACTTGCGCGTGACCACAAGCTCTCCATTTTCCAGCGCAATACCAATCTGCGGGGAAAATGTTCGTTTCATTTCGCCTTTCGGCCCTTTGACGTGGACATCCGAACCCTGTACATTGATCTGCACGCCGTTCGGCACTGCCACTGGTAAACGTCCAATGCGAGACACTAAATACCTCCTACCAAACCTTGCAGAGGATCTCGCCGCCCACGCCTAACTGGCGGGCACGAGAACCGGTCATCACACCTTTGGGAGTCGAAATGATGGCTACGCCAATCCCGGAAAGCACCCAGGGGATATCCTGCTTTTTGGTGTAGATACGCCGGCCAGGCTTGCTGACGCGTTCAATCCCAGAAATGACCGGGCGACGCTCGCGACGCTCACCGACGTACTTGATTTTCAAGCGTAATACTTTCTGCGGAGATTGTTCGCTCTCCGCAACATCGAAGCCTTCGAGATAGCCTTCATCCTTCATGATCTTGGCAATCTCGATCTTGAGTTTCGAGCTGGGCATCGCAACCAGCGTATGACCCGCCGACACGGCATTGCGGATGCGGGTCAGCATATCAGCAATCGGATCCATAACAGTCATGCTACTACCTCCACCCGCTTACCAGGATGACTTAACGACACCAGGGATCTTGCCCTGCAATGCCATTTCACGAAAACAAATTCGGCATAAGCCAAAACGACGGATATAGCCTCGGGGACGGCCACAGCGGACACAGCGATTGCGCACCTGCGTGGCATGCTCCCGACGAGCTTCACGATACTGCATTGCTTTCTTTGCCATAATTTACGCTTCCTTCTTACTGAACGGCATACCGAGCAGCTGTAACAGCACTCGTGCCTGGTCATCGTTTTTGGCAGTCGTCACAATTGTGACTTCCATGCCGCGCAATTTATCAATTTTGTCGTACTCGATCTCAGGGAAGATCAACTGATCACGAAGGCCGAGCGTGTAATTCCCGCGCCCGTCAAAGGCGTTCGCCGAGACACCACGGAAATCGCGCACACGCGGGAGGGCAGTGCTCATCAAACGATCGAGGAATGCCCACATACGGTCGCCACGCAGGGTGACCTTGGTTCCGATCAAGCGTCCTTCACGAAGCTTAAAGTTCGCAATGCTCTTGCGTGCCTTGGTCATTACCGGCTTCTGGCCCGTAACAATTGTCAGATCGGATACTGCAGCTTCCATTGCCTTCGGGTTATCCATCGCTTCGCCCAAGCCAATATTGACAACCACCTTGGTAATGCGCGGCACCTGCATAATGTTCTTGAGATCGAACGTTTTGCGCAGAGCCGGGACAACCTCATTGTTATATTTCTCTTGCATTCTGTTCATTACTACTACTCCGCGACTAATCGATCAACGCCTGACAATTTTTGCAGACACGACGAGCCCCATCCTCATCGCGCTGCACGGCAACGCGCGTTGGTTCACCGCATTTCGGGCAAACAAGCATCACGTTCGAGATATCGATCGGCCCTTCGAACTGGATGCGGCCGGGGTTGATATTGCGACCAGCCTGTGTCTGCACCTGCTTCTGGTGCTTGGTACGAATGTTCACACCCTGCACCACAATGCGGCGATCTTCCAACAGCACATTGATCACTTCTCCGCGCTTGCCTTTGTCTTCCAGGCGTCCACTAATGACTTCGACAGTATCGCCTTTACGAATCTTGACTCTCATTCCTACAACTCCTCAACCTACAGGACTTCTGGAGCCAGCGAAACGATTTTCATAAATCCTTTTTCACGAAGCTCTCTGGCAACGGGACCAAAAATACGCGTGCCTCTCGGGTTGACTCCATCGGCATCCAGAATGACGGCGGCGTTATCGTCGAAACGGATGTACGAGCCATCTTCACGACGATATTCCTTTGCACAACGCACAATAACCGCCCGCACTTTATCGCTTTTCTTCACGCCACCTTGCGGTGTTGCGGACTTAACAGAAGCGACGACAATATCACCAATACTTCCATACTTACGGCTGGAACCGCCGATCACGTGGATCACAAGCAATTCGCGGGCGCCGGAATTATCAGCGACCTTGAGGCGGGATTCATGCTGAATCATTGCTGGCCTCCGTCTCTTCATTCACTTCCACGTTCAAATCAGCAACGCCAGTATCCGCCGTGCGAATCTCTTTTTTCACAATATTTTCTACCACCCAGCGCTTATCGCGTGAGATTGGACGAGACTCAACGATTTGAACCTGATCCCCAATCTGACAGCCTATCTCATCATGTGCTTTCACCCGCTTGGTGGAATGAACGACCTTGCGGTACAGTGGATGGCGGAACTTCCGGGAAATTTCCACCACGACTGTTTTGGTCATTTTGTTGCTGGTGACAACACCAGTCATACGACGACGATTGTTCATGATTCACCTTCTGTCTCGGCTGCCGCCTGCTCACGCAGGACGGTCTGCATCCGCGCGATCTCACGGCGCAAAACACGCAAACGACTGCTATCCGTTAGCTGTCCTGTGACTACTTGAAAGCGAAGTTTCATCAACTCTTCGCGGGCATCAGACAACTTTGATTCAATTTCACCTGATTTCAGGTTACGCAGATCACTTGTTTTTGTCGACTTCATTCCTGCTCTCCTGCATCCTGACGCCCTACTATCTTTGTCTTGATAGAAAATTTGTATTGAGCGTTCTTGAGTGCCTGGATAGCGATGTCCGAGTCCAAGCCACCGACTTCGAACATGATTCGACCTGGCTTGACAACAGCGACGTAATATTCCACGTTACCCTTCCCAGAA
>JAICRQ010000088.1 GCA_025966435.1 Anaerolineales bacterium
AATACGCCTTCAAATACCGATCAGGATTGATTCAGATCCCAGACAGCGTACAAGCCAACGAGAATGAAAATGATTGCATAATTACTTTCTTTAACTTCCTGGATTGCTTGTTGGAACGAAATCCGTTCAAACACATACGCCGTGTCAAAAACGACCTTGGCCAGTTTTGCCCACAAATAATTGTATAGAAACAACAGCCCAATCCCCCAGAAGACAATGGGAATAAACTTGCCAGCGAATTTCCGGAATGCAGGCGCGACGAGTGCGACCGCCGGAGTGAGCACAGCAAACAGGAACCAGAAAATATCGAAGAGACGATCCGGATCAAGGAAGTCACTGGCTTCCCAGGCACTTAAGTTATGGAGATTGAACTCTTCCTGGCGATTCACCTCGCTGAGCGGCTCAGGAGTTTGAAAGCCAAGGATCCGCTGCCCCCAGCTGATTTCTTCGCCAGCACCGAATAGAAAAAGCACAGCGAGAGCCAGATAAACAAACTTCTTCACCAGGGAGGCCGAGCTGTTGTCCAGGGTTTTCCTTGCCACCCAGAAACCGTAAAAAAACAAAAACGAGGTCACCAGAAAAGAAAATGCACCAACCAGCTCGAAGTAATGATCCTCAGGAATCGTGGCAGCGATCCAGTTGTTTCCCATCGCCAAAACAAAATATGCCAGCGCAATATAGACTGCAATCGCGATGTAAACAGCTGGCTGGAACAAAAAACTACTTTGCTTCATGGTGGAAAGCATCCTCGATGGATGAACAGTGTAGGAAAACGCGATCAGTGCGCTCCTCGAGATTCAAAAACAGCCAGGACGGTTCGAAGAAGAATATTGATATCCAGCCAAAGACTGGCGCGTTCGATATATGCAATATCAAGGCGCAAACGATCATCAAATTCCAATTGGGCACGTCCCATTATCTGCCACAGACCGGTAAGACCCGGCATTACATCCAGCCGAGATGTTTGCCAGAGTTCATATGTTTCGGGACCAAACGAAGTGGGGCGCGGTCCGACCAGGCTCATCTCACCCTTTAAGATGTTAAAAAATTGGGGTATCTCATCCAGGCTCGTCTTGCGCAAAAACTTCCCCACGGGCGTGATGCGCGGGTCATTTGTGATCTTAAAATCGGGCCATTGGAGTTCGTTCAGGTGGGCGTATTGGGGTTTTAACTCCTCCGCGTTAGGCACCATCGTCCGAAACTTGTACATGTAAAAGCGGCGTCCGCCCTTTCCGGTGCGCAGTTGCTTGAACAACGCCGGTTCCCCGGGCGACGTGATTCGAATAAGCAAAGCAATAATTCCATTGAGTGGCAGCCAAAAAGGCATCGTGATCAACACGAGAAATAAATCCATGATCCGCTTCGCCAGAAGGTATGCCTCCCCTTTCAAAAACCGCTTATTCGGATCAAATCTCTTGATCCAATCTTCCTGATGTGGGGTCGTCATCTGCAAAACACTCATATCTTACACCTTTACTGTAATTGATGCGACTCAACGACGGAAATTACCTCGCTTGGAAACGAAGCTGAGTCAACAAGACGTTCACGTGCCTTTTGCAGTAAATCATCAAACGTCAGGGCTTCATCGGGAAACGCTGCAACTCCCCAAAGGACTCGCAGACTGGTCCTCTCCTTGATTGCCTGGGAGATTCGTTTCGCCAACAAAGAAGCATTGGCAAATTCAGTTTCGGGGCACAGAACGATAAATCTTCCTTTATAGTCCCGCAGGACCAGGTCTGTCTGACGGACGCGATCATCGATAATCTGACCAACCCGGGCGGAGGTAAAACGAGACATGAGATCATGCTGGATATTCTTGAAGGCTTCTCGAATTAACTTTTCATCATCAGACTCGGGCTGGATCACCACTACACTGAGCGGACGGTGGTAACGTCGGCTGCGCGTGAGCTCGATTTTGATCCTCTGATTTTCAGAATCAATATCCCGAGCGCGGTTCGGGAACGCGCTCAAGGCGAGCGCATCCATAATTGATTCAGCATGACTGATCTGGGAAGCCAATTGGTGCGCAAACCAGACCCCAATTTCCAGCATCATGAATTCCAGGGCAATTACGGGTAACTCGCCCTTATTGGCAGAGTAATTTCGATCGATGAGTTGTAACAGGGCGACATACACCACTGCCCAAAACAACAACGGGACATAGACCGAGATACGCGAAATCTTGGGGAAGAAAAGGGTCAATGGCATGGCAACGATCACAGCCAGATAGAAATAGTTTGCAAAATTCATCAGGGGCCGGTCCGCATAGTCTGCCTGACCGAGCACGAAGATCACTGCTAAATACACGGCTGCGCCGAAAAACGAACGTTTCAGGTTGGTCATAAATCCCTATTCAGCTATTAATTTTGTTATGTCAGCGATGAGGAAAGTGGTTATACTAAGCGCCGAAGCAGCAAAGATTGCAATCGTTGTCTGTACGACCTGCATTTGCTATTACTAGACGCCAAAGATTGGAAAAGGTAACAATGTTGACTATATTTGGCGCAATCCCTGCTGACAACCCCTATATTTGAGGAAAGCTGGCAAATCTCAAACCATGAGTGATTTATACACCACGGCACCGACACAAATCGTCATGTATGCAACAGAATATTGCTCAGATTGTGTGCGGGCAAAGAAATTTTTCGAATTGAACAAGATTCCCCACCTGCAGGTGGGATTAGAAGGAAACTGGGAAGCTACCGAGTTCGTGATCAAAGTCAATCGCGGCGCTCGAAGCGTTCCAACCATCGTCTTCCCTGATGGCTCTATTTTGGTTGAGCCAGATTGGGAAGAGCTCAAAGCAAAATTTTCGGATTCATAAGTCAGACAGCGGATTGGTCACTGGGGAGCTGCCGCTTATTTCCTCAAGAAGACAGGGGCGAAAAATACCTTTTTGCTCATCAACGAGGCCAGCTGTATTTGACCGCAGACGAAAAGAAAGCCGCAGATCTGGAAATCGCATCAGATCGACGGCAAGCTCGGGTGTCGGCTCGATGCGCGTCCACTCGTCTTCGTCATTATACTACCAACCCTCTTCGATAAAGGGGTGTACGATCAACGAACTGGCGCGCATGATTTCCTTGAAAATAAACGCGCACGCAGGTATTTTCCATCGAGCGAATTGTGCAATTGCCGCGCTCTTCCGCCTTTGAATTTTCGCGCAACTCTTGATGAATACACGAAAAACTTGACCATTGGAGTAGAAGCGCTCGGCTATCATATACACGGAACAAACGGGGCGTTGCCATCTCAATAAAGCGGGATACAATCACCAGGAGGAGAAGAAATGAAAACGTCCATTTTCACAATTCTACTGTTGCTGCTGACAACCTCATGTAATGGTTGGGTGATCCAGCCCGGACCGTTTAATCCACCTACCCCCTTCCTGCCACCGACGAATACGCCCTCTATCGTGACTGCCACGCCGGTTGTGATGGCCGCCAGCCCGACCTCGACCATTCAAATCCTGCCGACTGCGACCAGTATCTCGTTTATCACTGCTACCTCTGTACCGACCCTGATCCCTTCCAATACACCTGACACCATCCAAACAACTGTACCCAGCGGACCTGCCGTTGCGGTGGAAATCCTTGGATGCAACACCAGCATCGATGTCACCCACGGACTGGGCGAGGTGACCAATGCCTTTGTGGTATTGCAAAATACCGGGGGCGTAGATCTCATTAATATGACCGCCACACTGCGCGCGCTGGATGAGGGAGAAGAGCATCCCGATAAAACCGTAGAGGTGCCCTCCCTTTTGACAGGCTATCAGGTCACTCTTAAAATGACAGTGGATAGCACATACCAAGAAGAGACTCCGATACAAGTTGAGGTTACGGCTGACGGCGGATTATTTCAACGCGTAGGAGCCGATTCCTGTAAAGACATTGGCTTGTTTGCGCCAGAACCTGGCGATCTGATCACACCAGTGCCCTACATTCCATAATTAAGAAAACCCAGAACTTCAAGCAACACGAGGACAGAGTATCCTTTCAATTTTCGTGAAGTCCTGATAATATAATCACCTCTATGCCAAATGAACCCTTAACTAACGGTCGCCAGAAGATCGCCGTCCTGATCGACGGCGATAATGCCCAATCTTCCATTCTGCCTCAGATGCTCGTGGAGGCGGGCCGCCACGGGCAAGTCACCGTACGGCGGATCTATGGAGACTGGACCACCAGTAATATGAATTCGTGGAAGGAAATCTTGAACTTCCATGCCTTCCAGCCCATTCAGCAGTTTCGTTATACGGTCGGGAAAAATGTGACAGACAGCGCGATGATCATCGATGCCATGGATATCCTGCACTCCGGAGTAGTAGATGGATTCTGCCTTGTTTCTTCCGACAGCGATTACACGCGGCTTGCCACGCGCATCCGGGAAGCAGGCGTCTTTGTGATGGGCATTGGTGAGAAAAAGACTCCAAAAGCCTTCGTTAATGCATGTGATCTGTTTGTCTATACGGAGAATCTGGTAGCCGAGAAGAAGGCTCAGCAGAAAAAACGAACGCAATCGAGTAAGGCGAAAAAAGCCTCTACCGAAAACGAGCCCGAACCAGAAAAAGAAGAAGCAGACCCAATGCCCGTCTTAAGCCAGGCATTCGAAATGGCGGTCGGGCAGGACGGCTGGGCGCGCCTCGACGTGATGGGCAACGCCATCTATCAGGTTGACCCGGGTTTCGACCCGCGTACCTACGGCCATAAACAGCTCTCGCGTATGTTGAACAAGCTTAAAGATAAATTCGAGATGCGGACGAAAGACCTAGACGGACAATTGATCTTTTACGTGAAGATGAAAGAGTAACCCGCCTCCTGTTGAGCGGTACGATACAGCAAATATTACTGGTCTCTATGCCGGTTTCGATGACCAGGCTCGGCTGGAGCCAGTTTCTATCGTCTAGAGAGTTTTGCTGTTACAGGCTCTACAATCCCCTTCTTTGCAATGCTAAAAAATCTATTACGAATATCTATACTGATTCTTTTCGTGTGTCTTTTGCTGATAGCGAGGGATATATATTTGTTTTCTCTCACAAGCAGCTATGACCCTGCCGATGCAGCGGTCGTGCTTGGCACCAGTGTATTTAGAGATAGACCTTCCCCAGTTTTCAGGGAACGGATCAACCACGCCATCAACCTCTATCAGGCAGGGATCGTACAATATATTATCTTCACCGGTGGACAGGCTGGAAACGATCGACTGGCAGAGTCCGAAGCGGGGAGGAACTATGCAATGGAGCGCGGCGTGCCGGCGGAACGTATCTTTATCGAGACAGCGTCTTATAACACCTGCCTGAATTTGATCGAGGCAAAGCGCATCATTGATGAAAACAACCTGGACCAGGTTCTCATTGTGAGTGATCCGCTGCACATGCGAAGGTCCATGTGGCTGGCGGAGAAGATCGGGATGAAAGCGTTATCGTCTCCGACGCAGACCAGCCGCTACCAGTCTTTTGATCGAAAAGCAAGTTTTTTGGTCCGTGAGATCTATTCCTATGCAACGTATCTGCTGAATATCAATAACTGCGCTTAAGTTCACAGCTTCGGATTTTTCACCAGCCCGTTATACACACCCACAATCTGTTCCGCGATCTTCTCCCAAGCGTAATCCTGTGCATACTCTACCGCGCGCTGGCTCATGCTGGCGTGCAGTTCATGGTCGTTCAGGAGCCAGGAGATTTTTTCACACAGCGTATCCGGTTCCTGGTCTGGGATTGTGAAACCTGTTTCACCATCTTTGACGAGGTACGCCAACCCGCCCACCTCTGAAGCAATCACGGGCGTTCCGCTCGCCATGGCTTCCAACGCCACCATGCCGAATGACTCATAGTGGGACGGCATCACCACCAGCTCTGCTGCGGAATAATAATAAGGCAGCTTATCCTGGTCCCGTTTGCCCAGGAACACCACGGTCTGGCCCACGGAAAGATCATCACAAAGTTTTTGCAGACGCGCCATTTCCCCGCTCATCTCGCGCGGGCTTGCGGCCGGGTCGCCGCCGATGATCGCCAGATGAACCCGCTGCTTTTCCTCAAGCTGCAGGTTGGACATTGCTTCAATAAGTGTATCGAGACCTTTCAACGGCTCGATGCGCCCTACAAACAGGACCATGCGATCTTCCGGCTTTAGACCCACATACATCTTGGCTTCATCTGCCGGGATGGGGTAAAAGTGACTAACATCCACGCCCGGCGGGATCACGACCAGCTTGCTGGCATTTGCCTTATACAAAAAACGGAGTTGGGTCACTTCTGCTATGGTGGAAGCAATCACCCGGTCCACGCGTCGGAGGACCTGCCTCTCACCTTCGATGCGGTACTCGCCCTCGCGCTCCTCATCGGTGCGGGCGATGCGGTTTTTCATCTCGCCTAGGGTGTGGAACATGTGCACGATCGGTGTTCCGCCCCAGGCGTCGGAAAGAGCCGCGGCGGCGATCCCGGACATCCAGTAGTGGCTATGAATGACATCGTACTCGATGCCTTTTTCACAGGCGAAGTATTTGATGCCCTCCACAAACTGCGGAATGTAGTCCGCCAGTTCCTCTTTGGGAACGGGATGCTCAGGCCCCGCAGGCACATGAACCACGCGATTTCCATAGCCCAGCTCGTGAAGCACATGCGGCACATGATCGTCTTGGGAGCGTGTGAATACATCCACATGAATGCCCATTTGTCCCAGCTGACGCGTCAATTCACGGACGTACACGTTCATCCCGCCCGTGTCCTTTCCGCCCAGCGTCGCCAGCGGACAAGTATGGTAAGAAATCATCGCAATTCGTAACATATAGGTTTTACCGAGGTTCAGACGACACGTACTGGGAAAACCTTGCGTGGGAATGTCCCTACTATTCTGTTGTAGACGTACGCGAGGATCGCATTTCACCCCTCAGGCTTAGAAATTCGGGCTTAGCTCGATGGGAGCGAGCTCTTATTCACCAAACCGGTCTCACACTCCTCTCTTTCCACGAGTTCAAGTTGTGACAGAGCATAAAAATCAATTTTGCCATTCGCAGAAAGAGGAAGTGCATCGAGGAAGAAAATCATAGATGGCAGCGCATGATCCGGAAGACGATCTTGCAAGAATTCACGCAAATCGTCAGAACTGATGGCTTCCCCATGCTTTAGCACTGCATATGCCATAATAAACATCTGGTGCCGTGAAGAGGCGTCTCCCTTTCCGCCGGGTTGTTTTGCGACCGCAACACCTTGATCCACGGCAGGGTGTTGTGCGAGAACGGCTTCCACCTCGTCCAATTCCACACAAAATCCGCGTACCTTAATCAGGCGGCCGCGGCGCCCAAGGTACTCGATCTGGCCGTCAGAGTTGACCCTACCTGTGTCCCCGGTACGGAACAGGCGTGCGTATGAACCATCGGTCGCAAACGGATTGGAAACCCATCGCTCGGCGTTCAATTCCGGGCAATTGAGGTATTTGTGCGATAAACCCTCCCCCGCCAGACAGATCTCCCCCGCTTGTCCATCCGGGACTGCTTTTAGATTCTCATCGAGAAGATAGACCCTGGTGTCCTGTACAGGGCGCCCGATGGGGACATTCGTGTCGTAGTGAAATCCAGGTGAGGTGACATGGTATGTTGCATCGCCCTCTGTTAAGCCATAAAAATTAATGAGAGCTGCCCCGGGCAGTTGCTCATAAAACTGACAGGTCAGCGCAGAAGTAAGAGGTTCGCCGCCGATGATCCAGGTCCGTAAGGCAGCTAAGTTTGTATGCAAATCTTCTGCCGCCGCCAGGATCACGCGTAGAAGAGACGGGACCAGGAGGATGTGAGTCACGCTATGAGTAGTAAGAGATTCAATGAGTCGGTGTGGATTCGTTACGGTGTCATAAGGCAAAATCGCGGTACATCCTCCATTGACGAGAGGCAGTAAGATTTCGTCGATTGCATCAATGGAAGTAACAGGAGAGGACTGGGCAAATACGCTGAATTGATCAAAACCGCTTACCCGTGTCGTGTTGGAAAAGCGGACTGCCAGATTCCGATGCAGATATAGCACTGCCTTGGGCTTCCCGGATGACCCGGAGGTAAATAATACACAGGCAGGGTCATGCGGGCCTGCCAGTGAGGTAGGGCGGGAAACAGGCTGGCGTGAGAGCCAGGCATCATCATCGAGGAGCAAAACTCGAGCAGAGGTGGGAGGAAGCCCAGCCGTCAAGGTGCTGCGGCTCAATAAAAATTTGCAATCCACACTGTCGAAAACACGAGCGAGTGCCTCTTTAGGCGTCTTGGGGTCGAGAGCTACAAACGCCGCTCCAGCTTTCAATATTCCTATCAGCGCGCAAACCAGGTCTGGTCCACGCTCCAAAAAGAGGGCAACCAGATCATCCTTCTGCACGCCGGCAGAGCGAAGCGCGTTCGCAATCCGGTTGGCGCGCTGCTCCACTTCCAGGTAGGTCAGCGTTCCGTTCTCTCCACTGACGGCTGTCGATTCAGGGGATAAATCCGCCCAGGTCTCGAATAATATGTGAGGAATGCCCGCTAAACGAATTGGGGAAACTGTTGTGGTCGGCAGTGAAACGGCGAAGGATTGCATTGTCATGGTTGGATTCTCGCAAAGTGATTTTTCTTGAAATACGCAGTCCCTAAACTCGAAGAGATGGGATCCGCTGTACATTTTCAGGACGTCCATTAGAGGGGCGCGTTACAGACCGACGGCTTACAAAACCGTTATGATGGAAAGGCAGCTGTTTTAACGAATCTTTGATTCTTGTAGTTGAGAATTCCCCTCTCGAACGATTGCTGGTATAATCCCCGCCGCTAACAATTAAGCCACAGTAGCTCAGTTGGTAGAGCAGTCGATTCGTAATCGACCGGTCATCGGTTCAAATCCGATCTGTGGCTCAACAAAAATAGTGGTTTTTCCCCTGAAAAAAGGCTATTCAGGAAGGAAAACTACTATGTTTTTTATTAAAAACGATGAGCAGACGATTCTTGAAATTTCTCAGGGGGATTTTGTCAATGGCGCCGCTGATTCATTTTTGATTGATCTGATTTATTCTCCCTGCAACGATTGATGGGCCATAGCGACATCACAGTCTTACGCCGCTATCTTGCACTGACAACTGAAAACATTCGTGTCGCTCATGGCAAAGGCTCTCCAGTGGAAAATTATTCTTGGACTTGAAGCAAGTCTAATGGGCAGTCCAATACTATCGCACTTACATATCTAATGTTTCCGATATTGATGAGCCATCTCAATGGCTGTCCTCAAGTTCTCCCACGGCGTATCGCTTGGAACTGTACAGTCCGCCGCCAAGATGAACCGCTCCGGAGTTTGTGCTAGCACGTCCGGTAGACACCTCCGCCCTACACGCACATCCCCCAATACGACAAGGAAATTGTGTGCAGTGTCACATTTGAGGGAGGCTGGGAGGGTTCTAGCCCTTCACAGCCCCGGCAGTAATTCCTTCGATCAACGTACGCTGCATGAAGAAGTAGAGCATTAATAACGGTAATGACATCATTGTCGTCATAGCCATCATGTAGTGGAATAGGGGAGCTTCTTTGGATAAGCTCTGCTCGAAGAACTTGAGCGCCATGATTAAGGGATACTTCTCGCCGCTGTTCAGGTAGATTAATGGGCCCATGAAGTTGTTCCAGTTGCCAATGAAACTGAGCACGGCAATTGCCAGGAGCGCAGGCTTTACTAGCGGTAACATGATATGCCAGTAAATTTGGAATGTGTTCGCTCCGTCTATGCGGGCAGCCTCCTCAATC
>JAICRQ010000095.1 GCA_025966435.1 Anaerolineales bacterium
CAGGGGAACTTGAAGCTTCCCTTGGAAGTATAATCAATCTATATGTCCATCCTCTCGAACAAACGAATCATTCTTGGCGTCACCGGCTCCATCGCGGCATATAAAGCCGCGGATTTGGCGTCCAAGCTCACGCAAGCTGGGGCGCAGGTGGATGTGATTCTTACCGGGGCAGCGGAGAAATTCGTCACGCCGCTCACGTTTCAATCCGTCACGGGGCGGCGCGCCTATACAGACCAGGATCTCTGGGGCAACGAAGCGCATGTTTTGCATGTAGGGCTGGGGCGCGCGGCAGACATCCTCGTCATCGCGCCGGGCACAGCAAATACGATTGCCAAACTGGCTCATGGTCAGTCAGATGGCTTGCTGGCTGTCACGGCGCTGGCGACGCGTGCGCCGCTCCTGATCGCGCCAGCGATGGATGGCGGTATGTACGACCACCCGGCGACGCAGGAAAATATTGAAACCATGAAAACGCGCGGCGCAGACTTTATCGGTCCGACGGAGGGGCACCTTGCCTCGGGGCTTTCCGGTGTGGGGCGGATGCTTGAGACGGCAGAGATCATCGGTCACATCCGCGTGGTTCTCGGGCGGAACGGTCCGCTGGCGGGGAAGAAGATCGTGGTCACCGCGGGTGGGACGCAGGAACCGCTCGACCCTGTACGTGTGCTGACCAACCGCTCCTCCGGTAAACAGGGCTACGCCCTCGCCCAGGCTGCGTTGGAGATGGGCGCGAAGGTCACATTGATCACAACGCCCACAGCCTTGACTCCGCCCGTCGGCGTGCAGATCACCCCTGTGGAAACTGCAAAGCAGATGCTCGATGCGGTTCTCGTGGCATCTGTAAAAAGCGACGCGCTCATCATGGCGGCGGCGGTGGCAGACTTCCGCCCGAAGGACATGGCAAAGGACAAGATCAAGAAGGAAGGCGGCATCCCGCAGATCGAGCTCGAAGCGACGGAAGACATTCTGAAGACGGTCGCGGCACAGCGACAGGAAACGCAGTGTCCGCGCGTGGTGGTGGGCTTCGCCGCCGAGTCGCGTGACCTGCTCGAAAATGCCTCGCATAAGTTAAAATCCAAGGGCTTGAGTTTCATTGCCGCGAACGACATCTCCAGGAACGATGCAGGCTTTGCAGTGGAAACAAATCGCGTTACACTGTTGTTCGAGGATGGGCACAAAGAGGCACTGCCATTGCTAAGCAAGACGGAAGTGGCTGAAATGATTCTGGGTTGGGTTTCCAGGCTGTTGGAGTGACATGCGTATTCTGGTGATCTCTGATCTTCACGCGAATTACACCGCTCTCGAAGCGGTGTTGGAGCACGCGGGTACGGTGGATGAGACCTGGTGCCTCGGCGACATGGTGGGGTATGGACCAGACCCTAATGCTGTGGTGGAGCTGGTGCGTGATATTCCGAATCTGACATGCCTGTTGGGCAACCATGACGTCGCGCTGATCGGGAAAATCCCATTTGAGACATTCAACACAGACGCGCGACGTACCCTCGAATATCACGAACGTGTGCTGACCGCCGATAACATGGACTTCCTGCGTTCGCTGCCTTCCAATGTGAAGGTGCGCGGCGAGGCGACGATTGTGCATGGAAGCCCGCGCGATTCCGTCTGGGAATATATTCTCAACACGCTTTCGGCGCGTTTGAACTTCGATCACTTCACCACACCGTGGTGCTTTGTGGGGCACTCCCACCTGCAGTGCATGTTCCAGCTCGATGAACGCACCGACCGCGTCAGCCTGCGGCAGATGAGGGTCGGGGAACCCATCAACCTGGAGCCGCGCCTGATCGCCAACCCCGGCTCCGTAGGACAGCCGCGCGACCGTGACCCGCGCGCCGCCTACGCCATCTACGATAGCAGCGCCAGGACGTGGGAACCGCGCCGTGTGGCCTATAACGTGGCAGAGGTGCAGCAGCGCATCCGCGAGGTGGGCTTGCCGGAGAAACATGCAATGAGGCTTGCGGAGGGGTGGTAAAGAGGTAGTTGGTAACTCAGTAATTGGTAATTAAATAATTCGGAATTCGTCATTGGCTGCAGCCAGGGGAACCTTTCGGGGACAACCATCGTCCTTCGGGTGAAATCATCGTACACAAGCTGTTTCGTGAAGGAGAACAAAATGAAACGCCCTCTGTTTATTATTCTGGCTGTAATTGCTGTGTTCCTTGTCCTTGCGTTTGCGACAAACCTCATCACACAAAGAAGCTCTAGCCCGCTGCTTTCTCGCGATTTCGGCTATGGAGGCGGTGTTGCAGCGACAGAAGCCCCGGCTGCGGAAGCACCTGCCCCGGCGGTTGATTTTTATGCCTCTGGCGCCGAAGAGGCAGCCAACACCGGTTCCGTTCAGACCCAGGAGCGACTCGTTATCGAGAATGCGGATCTGGCGATCGTAGTCAAAGACCCCAAGGCGCGCATGGCAGAGATCACTGCTCTCGCCAATGAAATGGGTGGATACGTGGTTTCCTCTAACCTGTTCCAGTCCTTTACCTCCTTTGGGCAGGAAGTGCCAGAAGCGACGATTGTCATCCGTGTCCCGTCGGAACGGCTGGATGACGCTCTGACCCGTATCAAAGAAGACGCACTCAATGTTAACTACGAAAACCGCACAGGGCAGGATATCACCAACATCTACGTGGATCTGCAGTCTCAACTGAAAGCCAAACAGGCCGCGGAAGCCAAACTGCTTGAGATCATGGACGAGGCGACCCGCGCCGAAGATGTCCTCGCAATCTATCTGCAAGTCCAGCAGGTGCAGACTGAGATCGAGATGCTCAAAGGGCAGATCCAGTATTATGACGAAGCTGTCGCGACATCCGCGATTAGCGTGCGCCTGATCGCCGAGGAAGGCACCCAACCGATTGAGATCGGCCCGTGGACGCCTTCAGGCGCCGCGCGAGAAGCCATCCAGGATCTGATTCTCTTTGTCCAGGACTTTGTCGAAGTACTGATCCGCTTCGTGCTCCTGACCCTGCCTGCGCTGATCCTGATCGCCATCCCGTTGTTCCTCGTCTATCTCGCCGGGCGCGCCGTTTACCGCCGGGTTCGCAGATCGAGAGCGGAGGAAGTCACTAGCGAGGATGTGAAGAAGTAAGCTCATCTCGACTACGAATGACAAAAGACCGTCTTTTCAGACGGTCTTTTTTTATGGTTCAAGGAAAATTCGCCCTACCAAGGATCGCGGGCAGAGCATCGGCAAGTGTATAATTTTCCGAATGGAAACACTCGCTCGCGATGCACAGGCATTGTTCAATGTCCATCTCTCCGGGCGGCAATTGGCGGCTCTGACGACCTATGAAAAAGAACTGCTCGAATGGAATCAAAAGTTCAACCTCACTGCCATCCGGGATGCCGAGTCCATCCGCACAAAACATTTCCTTGATTCGTTTTCCTGCATCCTGGCGTGGAAGACGTCCCCGCCGGAACAACTCATCGACGTGGGCACGGGCGCAGGCTTTCCGGGGATCCCTCTTAAAATTTTATATCCCAACTTAAAACTAACTCTGGTTGAATCCGTTGGCAAGAAAGTAAAGTTCTGCCAGCATATTGTGGAAGTGCTGGGATTGGAACAGGTAAAGGTCATCCAGGCGCGGGCAGAGGACTTAGGGCAAGACGCCCAGCACCGCGAAGAATATGACTGGGTAGTGGCGCGTGCAGTGGCCAATCTGCATGTGCTCAGTGAATTCTTGATTCCGCTCGCGCGGGTTGGCGGGAACATTCTCGCCCAAAAAGGCGAAAGCGGACCCGCCGAAGCGCAATCTGCGGAAGAGGCGATGAGATTGTTGGGGGGAAAGTTGAAGCAGTTGATCCCCGTCCATTTGCCGGGCGTAGCGGATGATCGCTATCTAGTCGTCATGGAAAAAGTTGCGGCGACCCCCCCTAAGTACCCGCGCAAGCCGGGGATACCAATGAAGCAGCCGTTGTGAACGGCGCGTTGACGCTCCCTTTGAAACAGCGTATACTCATAAAAGCACATGCCAACTATTTCCATCTTTGACGGAATCAAAATTTCCATGTTTTATCGCGATCATCAACCGCCACACTTCCATGCTGAACGTGCTGATGAGGAAGCTGAAATCGGAATTGATCCAATCATGATTCTAGAAGGAAAGTTATCACGTACCACACGGTCAAAAGTATTTGAATGGGCTGCAATCCACCAGGCAGAATTGCGCGCCAATTGGGAACTTGCGCGTGCTGGTCTTCCATTACACAAGATTGCTCCCTTGGATTAAGGAGTATAAGCAATGATTATTCATATTACGAAGATAAGTGTTGTTGGCTCTCACTCCCTTGAGCTGACCTTTGATAACGGTGTCCAAAAACGGGTAAATTTGCGTTCCGAACTTTACGGTCCGATCTTTGAGCCCTTACGCGATCCCTCTTTTTTTGCAAAAGCCTTTGTGGATCCTGATTCGCGAACGGTTACATGGCCGAATGGTGCAGATTTTGCCCCGGATTTTTTATACCGAATGGAATCGGAGGAAGTGCCGGCAAATTCAATAACGGCATAAAGCATCAATGTTTATAAGATGCAAAAGACTCATTCCTTAATAGCCTAGTAATAGTCAAGAGTTGTAACCGGTTCAAACTGATAATTAATCACTGCTTCTTGGCTAGCAATTCTCCTCTAGAATCGTAATCTTATCTTCCTTGTTGGGGACAATGCATAAAAATTCAAATGGTTCTTCCCCCATGTTCTCATACGAGTGGATTGCCCCGCCCGGAATAAAAAGTACATCCCCAGTTTTGACATAGTGAGTCTCATCGTCGATTGTGACCGTCGCCTCGCCGCGCAGAACGTACTGCTCGTGCTCTACGAGATTGGTATGCCGCGGCATCCCACCTCCCTGCTGCATAGAAAACTTCCGTAGGGCAAAGTTGGGACCTTCCTGTGAAGAGATCAGGACTTGAATGGTTGTGTCTTTCCCCGCTGCCACATTTTTCGCTTCCACATCATTGGAATGTTTGACAGCCATTAAAAATTCTCCTTAATAGAATTACCAATTACTATTTACTAATTACGGAATCCCGGTATTCGTCGGCCAGGGCGTATATGTTGGCGCGATGGGAATCGATAGTGTAGGCAGGATCGTCATGGTCGGCGGCGAGGACGCTGTCAGTACAGGAGTCATGGTTCGAGTGGGAGTAGGTGTTATCGTTGGCGTAGGGCTGGCGTTTCCGCCTCGCGTGAGTAGACCCAGGGCAAAGACAGAAGCCGCGCCCAAAAGCAGAACGGCACCGGCGATCCCCCCGATGATCCAGGGCATCCAGTTTATATTTTTTTTGACGGCCAGTTTGAAATGGGGTGGAACGGAGATCAACACCACCGTAATATTGTCATGACCACCGCGCGAGTTAGCTATTTCGATCAACGCTCGCGAGGCTTCCTTCAAGGTGGGCTTCGATCGGATGACTTCGAGGATCTCGTCGTTCCAGAGCAGATCGGTGAGCCCGTCGCTGCATAACAGCAAAATATCATTGGGCAGGAGTTGAAGTCCCTGATTGTTCTCGGCGTGCTGGTCGCCCTCATCGTTGAATAACTTGAGGCGGAAATCCGGTTCGGGCGGCGCGGGCGAACCAAGATAACGGCGAATGACATGCACGTTCGGATGCTGGCGCGCCGCCTCCGGAGTCAGAACACCTTTCTCAATTGCCTCCTGCACCCAGCTGTGGTCCACGGTCAACTGCTGGATGCGACCGCTGCGGATTAGGTAAATCCGCGAGTCGCCCACGTAGGCGGTGTGAAGCCTATCCCCGACGATCCAGGCAGTGGCGCAGGTCGCGCCCATGCCTTTCATATTGTCATTCGCTGCAGCGTGGGCGGCGATTGCGTCACTGGCTTCCGTCACGGCCTCTTCGATCGTCTGCCGTATGTGACGCCCGTCACTCCGCGCCACCGCCTGCATCATATGATTGACCGCCAGCTCTGCTGCCACCTCTCCAGCGCGATGTCCGCCGATTCCATCGGCGAGAACCGCAAACAGGACGGGAGTCCGATCACGCTGGTCCAGCACAAAAGACGCCACGGCATAACGATCTTCGTTGTTCTTGCCTGTCATGCCAGCATGGCTTTGAGCATCCACATTCAGATGAGCGCGCGCAACACGTATCATGCTGACTTCTTCGAGATAATCTTTGGTTCCGGTGTAGCCGGAGGCTTATTTAGGTCAAAGCGGTACATCAACTGCCCGAAATGAATGCGGTCACCATGCGTCAGAGGACGACCTTCGCGCGTGACCGGCTCGTAGTTGACCCAGGTACCCGCCACCGAGCCATGATCATAAATATGGAACGCGCCGTCCCCATTCCGCTTGATACGTGCATGCAGAGGAGAAATAGACGGATCGTCCAGCACCCGTATGGATTGGACCGGGTCCGTGCCGAACGTCATCTCCTTTTCGAGCACGGGGATGGGCGCGGCGCTGGCAGGCTCCCCGCCGTTGGTGAGGCGTGTCAGGTATGCAGGCGCCTCCGGCAGGCGCAGGGTCGGCTTGGGGCGGAACCAGACATTGCGACGCGGCACAGACTTGGAATTCTTTCCGTTTTTCGAGATCGCCACGGGAGGTTCGGTGAGCGCCATCACCGGCTGGGTCAGCGGATCTTCAAATTGCTTGCGCCTGGTGAGTCGTTTCTTAAATAAAGCTCCTCCAACCTTGCCTCGTAAAAGAATTGTTACCAATGCTAGTCCGGCTACCCCGATCGCGCCAGGAACCAGATAGTCGCGATAGCGTCCCACAAATCCCTCAAGCCCACCCGGCGGCGGGATCACCGTTAGAGAAACGGGGGTGCCCATACTGGATTTTTGTAAGCCTAGCACATCCTCCGCTTCGACAATGATCTCATGCGAACCGCTGGTGTTGTATTGACGAATGTCCCAGGTGAACGTTTCGAATGGCTCGGATGTATTCTCGTCCACCACCTGCCCATCCACATAGAGAGCGGTACGCTTCAAGTTGCGCTCGTGTCCATCTGGGAATTCGACGAGGATCTCAATGGTCTGTTCGGCGGGGAGCAACGCCTCTTCATTGTAAGGATCGTTCGGCGAAGGCTGCCGCTTGATCTGCAGGGGCGGCGAGACCAGGATCGGGTTGGGCGGCTGGACGTCTACGCTAAACGTTTGGTCTTCGGCGGTAATCGTCCCATGCGGCGCGTCCACCTCGATGCCCAGCGTATGATCGCCTGACGCGATAAGAGCGGATGTGTAGGTGAGTTCATAAATATGGCGCAGAGGGTCGAGCCCGGCGTTCAAGTCCGGGAAGACTTCTGTGCCGGAAAAGGCAAAGAAGGAGCCGCTTGTTTGTAATGCCAGCGAATTGAAGGCATTGGCACTGGCAGTCGTAAAAAACTGTTCTGCATCCACAAACCAGACAAAGACACGCACTTTCGAATCGACTGCACTCTGGATGAGCGGCGCGATCGTATTATCGATGTTCGGGTCATCCATGTGCGGTGTGATGAACAGGACTGCGCGCTTGGTGCCGGGCTGTGTTGTCGAAGCAACTGTATCCAGCGCGATCGCCAGCGTTTGCAAATTCGGGGTGGTGTTGCGGAAATCCGGTTTGAAGGCTTCGAGGCTGACGAACCAGTCTCTCGGGGTTGCATGGGTGATCAACGAGCCGGACAATGAGATCAGGCTCAGGTCATCGCGTGAATCGGCAGGCTGCGATTCCACCCATAGACGCAGCGCCTCGACAATCTTTTCAAACCGCGCGATGGCATTTCCATCTCGCACCGCCAGTGATGGCCCGGGGTTGATCGCGACCACAAGCTGAACGGCTGCCTCGGCTTCTGTCAGGGTGTCTACCGGGCGCGGCTCGCCATCTTCAGTAACCGCCAAGTCTCCCGGCTTGAGCCCGCTGACGAACTTACCACCATCATACACATCCAGCAATGCTTTCACCTGAGGGAAGCTCTGCGCGTCGACACCTGCTATCTCCGCGTACGCTACGGTCTGGGCGCGCGCAGAGATAGTGGGAAACAAAAGCACGCCAAAACCAAGAAGGAACGCAAGAATTCTACGCATTCGCCTCAAGTTCTATCGGAGCATTATCCCGCGGCTTTGCCGTCAGTCGCATATACGTCAGCGTCCAGATGGATTGCACATACGCATTCAAGATACCGCTCAGGACCAGGAGGATCGGGAAATATACCGCGCAGCAGATCACGGTAATCCAGATGGGGGCCGCGTTATTACTGGCCGCGCTGAAAATGAGCGGGACAACCGCTGCGATGATCGGCAGGGCAATGATAAATCCGACAACGCCCGAACCAATGAAGATGATTAGGGTCATTACGATAATTGGACCGATGTTAGCTCGTACCACATTCCAGCCCTTGCGGAACCCATCGCCAATGCCCAGGTTCTCCAGTACGATGGCGACGTTAGCTTGTTCGATCACAACGGAAAGCACCCAGAGCAGAGGGATCAGCAAACAAATCAGCGGAAGAAGACAAAGCAAGCCGATGCCGGCGGTGAACGCACTAAATAGCGTACCACCCAGGACCAGAGGAACAAACAAGACCAGGGCAATCAGGAGGATCAGCAAGGACAACCCGAAGACACGCCAGAAGTAAGGCATGCTCTCCGAGAATAACTCGCCAAAATTCAGACGCTCCGCGCCAATTTCAGCCTGGTACGTTCCCCTGATCAAACCAATACGTCCAATCGTCCCCAGAAAAATACTCACGATCAACAGCAGAACCACAAGCAGGACGAAGATCGCAACGATCCAGGGATTGTCCTCGATCCATCGACCGAGTTGCTGTATGTACTGCTCAATCTGAGGGAACGTCTGATCGCCGGACCCGCTTACTTGCCCACCACTACCCCCACCTCCACCGCGGCCACACCCGGCAAAAATTCCAAAGACCCACAGCACTTTGTGCTTCCAGATGATCTGCCAGGCACGTGTCAGGACCTCCCCAAAATTGAAATTCATTTTGACTCCTTTACGATTCTCAGGCTACCTTCGATGTTTCGATACAAGGATCACAAGGTAATGATTGCAGATTCTCCGGCTCACAAACGAAAACGCCTGCACTCCCTGGCACCGTGCGCCAGGTGCAAGTGTCGTAAATCGCAATTCTAAAACCGTCCTACTCCCATTCGATGGTCGCGGGTGGCTTGCTGGTAATATCATACACCACCCGATTTATTCCGTCTACTTCGTTTACGATGCGGTTCGAGACCCTCGCCAGCAGGTCATGGGGCAGGCGCGCCCAGTCTGCGGTCATGAAATCCTCAGTCGTCACCGCTCGGATCGCCGCTGCCTCCTGGTAGGTGCGCTGGTCCCCCATCACCCCCACCGAGCGAACTGGCAGCAGGACCATAAACGCCTGCGAAGTTGGTTTTTCAGCAGTTAAACTGCTGGAAGAACGCCCTAAAAAACCCGCTTTTGATAATTCCTCAAGCAGGATGGCATCTGCCGCCTGCAGACGGGCTACGCGCTCCCGGGTCACCTCGCCGAGACAGCGTACGGTCAGCCCCGGACCCGGGAACGGCTGCCGCCAAACGAGCGATTCAGGCAACCCCAGTGCCTCGCCCACCGCGCGGACCTCATCCTTGAACAGGTAGCGCAGCGGCTCCACCAGCTCGAACCGGATATCCTCC
>JAICRQ010000233.1 GCA_025966435.1 Anaerolineales bacterium
ACCTCAACCTTTGACCTCCTTACCATGGGACGCTCATCCATAGACTTGTATGCTAATGACGTCGGCGCGGCATTTGTGGATATCAAGAGTTTTGCCGCGTATGTCGGCGGGTCTCCTACCAATATTGCGGTCGGCTCGCAACGATTAAACTTAAAAACAGCTTTACTTACGGCGGTTGGCGCAGATCCTGTTGGCGATTTCATCCTGCACTTTCTCGAGCAGGAAGGGGTTGAGACAAGCTTTATTCCGCGCAAGCCTGGCGCCCGCAGCAGCGCAGTAGTGTTAGGCATCGAACCGCCAGACCGATTTCCCCTCGTCTTCTATCGCGACAATGCCGCTGATATACAATTGACCATCGATGACGTGCTGGCTTCCCCTGTTGAGCAATGCCGTGCATTTGAGTTTGCAGGAACGAACCTCAGCCGCGAGCCAAGCAAAAGCGCGACGTTGTTCGCTGTGGAACGTGCCCGATCCTCGGGTGCAACTGTAATCTTCGACCTGGACTTTCGCGCTGATCAATGGCATGACCCGCGTGCATTCGGTGCAAACGCGCGGGCGGTTCTTCCACAAACGGATATCGTTCTGGGTACCGAAGAGGAAGTGAAAGCAGCGGTCCTCACCGAAGCCAGCCAGGTGCAAATCGCCCACTCCCAGATTTCTGCACCGGACGTGCACGGAGATGTGGATACAGCCATCGCCGCCCTGTTGAGGCTCGGCCCAAAGGCGCTTGTGGTCAAACGCGGAGCGCAAGGTGCCAGCATCTGCCTCCCGGATGGGCAGCGCATCGACGTGCCTGGTTTTCCTGTGGAAATTTATAACGTGCTAGGCGCCGGGGATGCTTTTGCAGCCGGCTTTATTTATGGACATTTGCAGGGTTGGGATTGGTATAAGTCTGCTCGAATGGGTAACGCCTGTGGTGCCATTGTTGTCACCCGGCACGGTTGTGCAAATTTTATGGGATACGAAGACGAAGTGTTGGAATTTATCCAATCACGCGGCGGATTTTAGAACAATATGATGTAGGTCGGATTGCCAATCCGACTTACGCCTTAAGAGAATCGAAAAGGAGTATGAACATGCTCAAAAAACTACGAAACTATATAAATGGGCAGTGGATGGATGTACCGGATGCCCAGACACTGGATGTGCTGAATCCCGCCACGGGCGAATTGCTGGCTCATGTGCCTCTTTCACCCGCAGCCGAAGTGGACCGCGCCGCGCAAGCCGCCGCGGCTGCCTTCCCGGAATGGCGTCGCACGCCGCCTGTCGCACGCGTACAATACCTGTTCAAGCTCAAGCGCCTGCTCGAAGAGAATTTCGATGAACTGGCAGGCATCATTACACAGGAGAACGGCAAGATTCTCGACGAAGCAAAAGGTGAGCTGACCCGCGCCATCGAAAACGTGGAGGTGGCTTGCGGCATTCCCATGATGATGCAGGGTGACTTTCTGGAGGACATCGCCCGCGGCATCGATGAATTTATGATACGCCAGCCTGTGGGCGTCTGCGCGACCATCGCACCTTTCAACTTCCCAGCCATGATTCCGTTCTGGTATCTGCCCTATGCGCTGGCGTGTGGAAATACCTATATCATCAAACCTTCCGAGCGTTGCCCAATGACTATGCAACGTGTCATGGAATTGATCGACGCGCTGGGGCTGCCGCCTGGTGTAGTAAATCTTGTGAACGGAAGCGCGGAGACGGTCAATGCCATCCTGGACCATCCGGTCATTCGTGCTGTTACCTTTGTCGGCTCCACAGCAGTAGCGCGGCACATTTATTCGCGCGCAGCTGCCAACGGCAAGCGCGTCCAGGCGCAGGGCGGGGCAAAGAATCCCGTCATTGTCTTGCCAGATGCCGATCTCTCCATGACGACCCGCATCGTGGCAGATAGTGCCTTTGGCAGCGCGGGGCAGCGCTGCCTGGCATCTTCCGTGGCGATCACCGTCGGGGAGGCGCGCAATCCATTCATGGAAGCCATTCGCGAAGCGGCGGCTTCACGTGTGGTCGGCTATGGGTTGAATCCGGGCGTGGAAATGGGACCCGTCATCACTCCGCAAAGCCGCGAACGAATTTTGGGACTTCTGGATCGCGGCATTAAAGATGGTGCCCAGGTCGCAGTAGGTGGTCACGCTAAGACAGTCAGTGGATACGAAAACGGCAATTTCGTCGAACCTACCGTGATCCATGACCTCGCGCCCGGCAGTGAGTTAGCTCGCATCGAAGTGTTCGGACCTGTCTTGGGCGTTATACATGTGGACACTATTGAAGACGCGTTGAACCTGATCAACAGCGGGCAATATGGCAATCAGGCATGTTTATTTACATCCAGTGGCGCGGCGGCGCGTAAGTTCAGGTACGAAGCAGATGCCGGAAATATTGGTATCAATATCGGCGTGGCAGCGCCGATGGCGTTCTTCCCGTTCAGCGGCTGGAAGGATAGTTTCTTCGGTGACCTGCATGGTCAGGGCAAACACGCGGTGGAGTTTTTCACACAGACCAAAGTGGTCATCGAGCGCTGGCCCTCCGATTGGTCACGTAAGTTTTAGAAGCTAGATATGGCGGCAGTTGCACTGCTGCCAGCCAGCAGTACAACTGCTGGCAGAACAGTGTTTATTTTGTGTGTAGAAAAAACCTTTAGGGTTTGAAGTTTTTTGTCTGGAGAAATGAATGAAAACGATTCGCCTCACAATGGCGCAAGCCATTATCAAATTTCTAAGAGCGCAATACATCGAACGGGATGGGGTGGAACATCAATTCTTCGCAGGCTGTTTCGGCATCTTTGGACACGGCAATGTAGCTGGGATTGGTCAGGCGCTTCAACAGAACCCCGACTTTCGCTATTACCAATCCCGAAACGAACAGGCGATGGTCCATACTGCAACGGCATTCGCCAAAGTGAGCCGCCGGATGCGCGCTTTTGCCTGCACCAGCTCTATAGGTCCCGGTGCCACCAACATGGTCACGGGCGCGGCGACAGCCACCATCAATCGCCTTCCGGTGTTGCTTCTGCCAGGCGATATCTTTGCGCGTCGCAATGTAGCACCCGTCTTGCAGCAATTAGAACTGCCATTCTCGCAGGATATTTCCGTGAACGATTGTTTCAAGCCTGTCTCCCGCTACTGGGATCGCCTCAACCGTCCGGAGCAGGCACTCACAGCTTTGATGGAAGCAATGCGCGTTCTCACCTCCCCGGCGGATACCGGCGCGGTGACTCTGGCATTGCCTCAGGATGTGCAGGCGGAAGCGTATGATTACCCGTCCACATTTTTTGAAAAGCGCGTCTGGCGCGTCCCCCGCCTCCGCCCGGACATCGCAGCTGTTCGCCGCGCCGCGGAATGGATTCGTAGTAGTAAAGCCCCTCTCATCGTCGCCGGCGGCGGAGTCATCTTCAGTGATGCGACTGCCGCGTTACGCACCATTGTGGACTCAACAGGCATCCCTGTGGGCGAGTCACAGGCTGGAAAAGGTTCCCTGCCTTACAATCATCCTCCCTGCCTCGGTGCGATTGGCACCACTGGTACGCGCGGCGCGAATATCATGGGGCGCGAAGCAGATCTTGTGATTGGTATCGGCACAACCTACGACGACTTTACCAGCGCCTCCAAAACCGCATTCCAAAATCCGAATGTCCGTTTTATTAATATCAACGTCCATGAAATGGATGCTAATAAGCAGGGCGGCTTTCCACTGTTGGGAGATGCACGTTCAGTGTTGGAAGAGTTGACTTCTGCGCTTTCAGGTTGGCATGTGGATAACGAGTATCACCTCCGCGCCCGTCAGTTCAACGAGGAATGGGACCAGGAAGTGGAGCGTATCTATAATCTCGAGCATGGACCGTTACCGAGTCAGGGAGAAGTGATCGGTGCAGTGAATGACGCCTCCCGCCCGCAGGATATTGTGCTGTGCGCCGCCGGGAGCCTTCCGGGAGACCTGCATAAGCTCTGGCGCACGCGCGATGAATTTGGCTATCATCTCGAATATGGCTATTCATGTATGGGCTACGAAATTGCAGGCGGGCTTGGAGCCAAGATGGCAGCGCCTGAGCGTGAGGTCTATGTGATGGTGGGCGATGGCTCGTATCTGATGATGTCGCAGGAAATTGTCACGGCAGTGCAGGAAGGTATTAAGCTGAACATCATCCTGATCAACAATCACGGGTTCGCCAGCATCGGTGGCTTATCCGAGTCCTTGGGGAGCGAAGGGTTTGGCACGCGTTATCTCGCCCGTAACGAAGCGACAGGTCAACTCGATGGCGTGAACCTTCCGGTGGATTTCCCTGCCAATGCGCGCAGCCTTGGGGCGCATGTCATCGAAGCCAGAACAATCCATGATTTCCGCCTGGCGCTCGAGGAGGCAAAAAAACAAACGCGCACAACTGTCATTTACGTCGAGACGGACCGCGAACAACGTGTTGGCGGCTATGAATCGTGGTGGGATGTTCCGGTTGCCGAAACCTCTGAGATGGAGAGTGTACAAACAGCATATCAAAATTATGCGAAATCCAAAAAGAAAGAGCGATATTTCCTATGACCATTGCAATGGAACATCATCTTTACCCAAACCCAAAGTCTGAATTGAGACTGAGTGTGACCCCTGCCTCAGCGGGCTGGCGTTATCTGAGTTTTAGCGCGCTCACGTTACTAGCAGGCAGCGTGCACACTCACGCCACGGAAAATACCGAAGTTGCCATCGTGCCTTTGAGCGGTGAGGGGATTGTTACTGTGGGGAATCAATCCTTTACACTGAAGCGCGAGAGCGTATTTACGGGCAAGCCGGATGTACTCTATATCCCACCGAGACATGAAATCAAAGTGGAAGCGAGCAGTGATTTCGAGCTCGCCTTGGGCGGCGCGCCGGCCGAGGGAAAATATCCGCTGCGCCTGTTCCAACCGGAGGAAATGAGATCTGAAATGCGCGGCGGGGGCTCGGCGTTACGGCAGGTCAATCACATTCTGGCGGCGCCGCTTCCCGCCGAGCGATTGATTCTTTTCGAGGTGTACGTTCCGGGCGGTACCTGGAGTGGTTGGCCCCCCCACTGCCATGATGGGTATGCCGGTTCGCCGTATCTGGAGGAGGTCTATTATTACCGCTTCACACCGACCTATGGCTTCGGCATTCACCGCAACTATCGGAAGGATGAGGATTTTAATGAGGTCTTCGCGGTGAAACATGGGGAGGCAGTTCTGGTCACGAAAGGCTTTCATCCCACGGCTGCCTCGCCCGGCTCCAACATGTACTTCCTCAACTACCTCGCCGGGGATCTGCTCGACGAAGCCCGCGCCACTCCGCCTGTAGACGACACCGACTTTGTCTGGATGAAACAGGACTGGGAAGGGAAACGTTTGATCCTGCCCGTCACGTGATTTCAGCAAGTCATTGAAGAGCCAGCACAGAGAATCAAAGGAGCATAGCATTGAAAGACATACGCATTGGACTCATCGGCACCGGAGGGATGGGGAAAGCTCACGCCACAGCGTTCAAAAATGTCCCCCTTGTTTTTGGAAATGAGCCAGGCAGACCAATTCTCGAAGTTGTCGCGGATGTGGATGCAAACGCGCTGGAGAAGTGGGCAGGCGAATTTGGCTTTGCCCGCTGGACGACCAACTGGCGGGAGATCATAGAGGACCCCCGCGTGGATGTTGTGGATATCACAACACCCAATCATCTTCATGCGGAAATGGCGATCGCTGCCGCGCAGGCTGGCAAGCACATCTATTGTGAAAAACCCCTGGCAACGACGTCGGCGGATGCAGCTCGTATCGTCGCGGAAGTAGAAAAATCCGGGGTCATTACGATTGTGGGATTCAACTATCTGAAAAACCCCGCCCAGGCATTTGCCAAACAGTTGATCGAATCAGGAGAATTGGGTGACATCACCCTGTTCCGCGGGACCTTCGACCAAGATTTTCTCGCCAATCCAGATATCCCGTTTAGCTGGCGGTTGGATCGTGCACTCGCCGGTACGGG